>DRJK01000166.1 GCA_011052215.1 Gammaproteobacteria bacterium | reverse complement strand
TGCCCAGACCAACTGACATTTTATTACCTCAATATTATGAAACAGGAACCAGGATTATAAGCATATGTATTCTATCACTGCTGCCCCGTTAACTTTATGAAACGCATATAAATGTGAGGATATGGAATCGGTAAGCCTGATCAAGACCGTCTGCCGCACGGACGCGGCAGCCGAGCCGCCACGGATGGCATGTTTTGCGTGTCTTGATCAGGCTTGCCGGTTTCATGTCCGGATTACGGGCTAGCCCGAAACGCACTTGCCACTTACATTTCAACTACATTCGTCATGGGTTAACGGGACAACAGTAATATTCTATGAAGGTTTTCCTGGTCCCTCATACCCGGAACCAGGTTCCTAACTCAACTTGCCATGGCATTGTTTGTACTTCTTGCCGGAACCGCATGGACAAGGTGAATTACGGCCCACTTTTTTACCGTCACGCACAAAGGGCTTTGCAACCTCCCTCTCTTCTTCAACGACGTCACCATCAGCTGTTGCTGACGGGGCGGACTTATGCTGAAACTGCCTGGGGGCATGGCTACGCCGTTGTTCATCAACGGCTTCAACATCCTCTTCATCACTAACCCTGACCCTCGACAACACCGTCACGACATCGTATTTGATACGCTCCAGCAAATCAGTGAACATTTCAAATGATTCACGTTTGTATTCCTGCTTGGGATCTTTCTGTGCATAACCACGCAGGTGGATACCCTGGCGCAGGTAATCCATTGATGCCAGATGCTCTTTCCATAATGAATCCAGCACCTGCAACATGATGGCCTTCTCAAAGTGACGCATCACTTCTGCACCGGTCTGTTCTTCTTTTATCGCGTACTGTTTTTCAAGCTCTTCGAGGATACGTTCACGCAGTGACTCTTCATGTAACTGCTCATCTTCATCGAGCCATTTCTGGATATCCAGCTTCAGGTCAAATTCATGCTCCAGTGCTTCCGTCAATCCAGGGATGTCCCACTGCTCATCCAGGCTGCCTGGGGCAATATACCCACTGATCACGCCATCCAGTACATCCTGGCGGATTGCCTGGATGGTCTCTGAAATATCATCTGTCGCCATTAATTCACTGCGCTGTTCGTACACTACCTTACGCTGGTCATTGGCCACATCATCAAACTCAAGCAGGTTTTTGCGAATATCAAAGTTGTAGGTTTCAACCTTGCGCTGGGCATTGGCGATGGCCTTGCTCACCATCGGGTGTTCGATGGACTCCCCCTTCTCCATACCGAGTTTTTTCATCATGCCGGCGATACGATCCGATGCAAAGATACGCATCAGGTTATCCACCAGTGACAGGTAGAACCTGGATGATCCGGCATCACCCTGACGCCCTGATCGACCACGCAACTGGTTGTCGATACGACGGGATTCGTGACGCTCGGTACCAATAATATGCAAACCACCCTGCTCCAGTACCTGGTCATGCCGTTTTTGCCAAGCTTCGCGGATAGAATTCTCCCGTGATTCATCAAGTTTCCCGGCCTTTTTCAGCTCTACTTCCAGGTTACCCCCCAGGACGATATCGGTACCGCGACCGGCCATGTTGGTTGCGATGGTTACGGCCCCCGGGCTTCCTGCCTGGGCAACGATGTCCGCTTCACGTTCGTGTTGCTTGGCATTCAGTACCTCGTGTTTGATCTTTGCCTTGCTGAGTAACTCAGACAGATGCTCGGATACTTCTATAGAGGTAGTACCCACAAGGGTCGGCTGTCCACGTTTGGCGCAATCCCGAACATCCTCGACGATGGCCTCGTACTTGTCTTCCTGGGTTAAATAAACCTTGTCGGTATGGTCCAACCTGACCATGGGCATGTGGGTGGGAATCACGATGACCTCGAGACCGTAGATCGACTGAAACTCAAAGGCCTCGGTATCTGCCGTGCCGGTCATCCCGGACAGCTTGTTATACAATCTGAAATAATTCTGAAAGGTAATCGATGCCAGCGTCTGATTTTCACTCTGCACCTTGACCCCTTCCTTGGCCTCAACGGCCTGATGCAGACCATCCGACCAGCGACGCCCGGACAGTGTTCTTCCTGTGAATTCATCAACAATCACCACTTCAGCATTACTGACGATATAGTCGACATCCTTTTCAAACAGGACATGGGCCCTGATCGCGGCATTGACATGATGCATGAGCATAATGTTCCCGGCATCGTACAGGCTTTCGCTCTCGGACAACAGGCCCTGCTTGACCATCAGGTCTTCCACATGCTGGTGGCCTGATTCCGTCAGGTAGACCTGCTTGGCCTTTTCATCAACCGAGAAGTCCCCCGGCCCGTCCTCTTCTTCCTGTTTGGTTAACTGCGGAATCAGCTTGTTGATTTTTACATATACCTCGGGGTTTTCCTCGGTCGGACCGGAAATGATCAACGGTGTCCTTGCTTCGTCTATCAGAATGGAGTCGACCTCGTCAACAACGGCAAAATTAAGCTCACGGTGTACCTTCTCCTCAAGACTGAAGGCCATGTTATCGCGCAGGTAATCAAAGCCGAATTCGTTGTTTGTACCATAGGTGATGTCGGCCGCGTAGGCAGCCTGTCGATCGGCATGATCCATGTTGCTGACGATGACCCCGGTGGTCAACCCCAGGAAACTATAGATTCTTCCCATCCACTCCGCATCACGACTGGCCAGGTAATCGTTCACAGTAACCACATGGACACCCATGCCGCTCAGTGCATTCAGATAGGTCGATAATGTCGCAACCAGCGTTTTGCCTTCACCGGTACGCATCTCGGCAATCTTTCCCTGGTGCAGGACTATACCGCCGATCAATTGTTCATCGAAATGGCGCATGCTCAGGACACGTTTGCCAGCCTCCCGGCAAACGGCGAATGCCTCGGGCAACAGGGAATCGAGTGACTCACCATCCTGATAGCGCTGCCTGAACTCACCGGTCATGGCCTGGAGGGCCTGGTCATCCAGACTACTGATCTTGTCTTCTAACGCATTAATTTTCTGGACAATTTTTCCAATCTGTCGCAAAAAGCGGTCATTTCGGCTGCCGAATATTTTTCTGAATACTTTTACTGCCATGGCGTTATCTATAATTAAGTGTTGAAAAAGTGAATGCGTAATAATAACCGATTTAGACGACTATTAGCAGCCTTAAAGTTTACCCGTTACGGTGATTTGGAACTCAGGGAATGTACACAATCAAAAACGCCCCTGTTGGGGCATGATGGAATCATCTGTATACGCCGATTATTTTGCTGCGCGCAAATGTTTGAGTGGGTCCACTGCCCGGTTATTCCTCAAAACCTCGAAATGAACGTGTGGGCCAGTGGAACGGCCACTGGAACCCATTTTTGCGATCACCTGGCCTTTGCGTATCTTGTCACCCAGTTTTACCAGGTCTTTCTGGTTATGGGCATAACGCGTTGAATAACCATTGCCATGATCTATTTCAACCATGTTACCAAAACCGTATCGATCACCTTCCCAGGTCACGACACCAGCCGCTACAGAAATAATGTCCGTACCCAGTTTGCCTGCAAAATCGACACCCTTATGAAAATCACGCTTGCCCGTGAACGGGTCGTTGCGCATACCATAGAATGAAGACATCCAGCCTCGCTTGATCGGGCGTCCGGTTGGCAAGGCCCTGCTCTGTAATTCACCCAGTAACATCATGGATTCCAGCACACTGAGTTGCTCTTCACGATCCTGCAGCTGTATATTGAGCTTGTCCATTGCAGCGATTATATCCCTTGATTTGGCAGAGGGCATCTGCAAGCTGCTTTCCGGCCCACCCACGGCAGGTGCCCGCTCAAAATTGAACTCGCCCTTGTCCAGCTTGGCCATTTCAGTCAATCGTCTGCCCAGTGCATCGACGCGATAGACATGGGCCTGCAATTGGCCCATGCGTTGTGACAGTGCATCAATGTGAGCCTGGGCCTCCTGGCGTGTTTTATTCAGTGTCAGTTTCTGCTGTTCAACCGCATTTTTCCATTCCATTACAATTTCCGGAGCGACACCTGAATGCGCCGGTTGACCAAGCAGATAACCTGCGGTGAAGATTCCACTGGCAAAAACAATTAAAAATGTCAGAATACTGATGTAACAACGGGGTTGTGACAGGCGTACACTCAGGGGCTTTTTGTAACATTTTCCAAACAGGATGATATTCATTTTATTGTTATTCCTGTACTTTTAAGTACTCTACCGGGAACCTGTAATCATAATATATACACACTATCGGCGAAAGATGTTTAAACTTAAATTCAATAGAATTTATATGTTATTGAAAAATAACAAAATGATTGCCAACTCGGTCACAAAAAGCCTGAGTGACATGGAAAAATTTGAGGCTTTTTTAAAGAAAAACCTGCCGGAAGAGATCAATAAACACTGCCACCCCCTGCATTTGACAGATTCCGAGCTTGTCCTGGTGGTGGATTCTGCCGCCTGGAATACGAAGCTCAGGTTTATCATTCCTTCGCTTGAAAAAAAACTCCGGAAACACTATCCGGGTCAAGTCAGAAAAATCAGGATCAAGGTTTGCCTGAATAATGTTAGACATGAAACCCCTGCCCGGGAAAAGCACAGGCGGGCCACTCTTTCCGAAGACAGCCAGTCTGTAATCATCGAGTCGGCTGAAGATATGGCAGACTCGGACCTGAAAGAATCATTGCTCAGACTGGCCGGAAACAGGAAAACACCTGTAAAAGATTAAGGGGCCTCTGATTAATTCTGGACGAAGCAGATTGTGCTCGGAAAATACAGATTCAAGGCGTCGCATCGCACGTAATAGCAAGCTATTGCGAAGATTCGCAACACAGAAGCTGGATTTTCCGGGGGCAAGATGCGAGCTCATGAATTGATCAGAGGTTCCTTAAAGATCCAACCTGTGCGATTAAAGGACCTGTACTAACCAAAAAAGGCACAACCCAGTGTGCCTTTTTACAGGATTACCGACTAACGGGACTATTCAGGTAGTCTGTATCGGCTGCATGTATAAAATAGGGGCCGCCTCCGCATCTTTGAAGGTAACCTCTTCCCATGCTGTTTCATCGGCCATCAAGGCGCATAACAAACGATTGTTAAGCGCATGTCCGGATTTATAACCATTGAAGGCACCGATCAGGCTGTGACCCAGCAAATACAGATCACCAATGGCATCCAGTATCTTGTGTTTGACGAACTCGTCCTCGTAACGCAGGCCATCCTCGTTCAGCACACGAAAATCATCAACGACTATGGCATTATCCAGGCTGCCGCCCAGGGCCAGTTCACGTTCGCGTAAATGTTCGATATCACGCATAAAACCAAATGTACGTGCGCGACTGACTTCCTTTACAAATGAGGTGGTCGAGAAATCAACTTCCGCTTTCTGGGACTTTGAATTAAAAACCGGGTGATCAAATGAAATAGCGAAACCAACCTTGAAGCCTTCAAACGGGTCAAACTGGGCCCATTTATCATCTTCCTGGACTTTTATGGTCCGTTTTATGCGGATAAAACGCTTGGGCGCATTCTGCTCAACAATACCGGCCGACTGGATCAGGAAAACAAACGGACCTGCACTGCCATCCATAATCGGGACTTCAGGCGCGCTGACATCCACATAGGCATTATCAATGCCGAGGCCTGCCATCGCCGATAGCAGGTGTTCGACTGTCGATATCCTGACATCACCCTTGGCCAGACTGGTGGATAAACGGGTGTCACCGACATTCTCGGGACTGGCCTTGATTTCAACCGGGTTTTCAAGATCAACACGCCGAAAGATGATCCCGGTATCTGCTGCGGCAGGTCGTAAGGTCAGGTAAACCTTCTTGCCTGTGTGCAGACCAACTCCGGTGGCACGAATGACATTTTTTAATGTTCTTTGTTTAATCATTATTATAATTCCCTCTGGCCCGCAAATCTCACCAGAAACGCGTTAGCATGCACAGGGTTTGTGTTCGCAGGGTCCGCTAGGAGCATAAATCGTACTCCCGTACCGCCATATGCACCATACTATCAAGGATAGCCATGTTTAATAAACCATGGCTATGGTTTGCATGTGAGCAAACATACGGATACGAAGGCATGCCGAAGGGCCATGCCATTGCGAAATAGATAAACAACCCGGTGTCGCGACAGGCGTTCTATGAAAACACTCTGTTTTTTGGATATTGTTATTTATTTTATCATTACCTTATAGTCATACAATAATTATAAACCGCCTGGTGAGAAATACGGTCTATTTCCAGCAAATACCGCCTGGTAACTTGCAGATCTTAACATAACGATAATATTGTGAAAAGCGAGGGAATTACTAGTATCAGTTAACGTTTTGACTAATAAACCAACAATTCAGGCCGATAACCCCTGTTGCCCGGAACAGGAGGAGGTTGCTCCGGACAACATGTTTACCTATACAAAACATACGCTTAATCGGCTTGTCTGCGTAAAAATGCCGGAATATCCAGGTAATCCATATCCGGGTCCGGTGCCGGCATCTCTGTATCACTGCCCGATACCCTGTTTCGGATGACCGTTGGGCGATCCAGGCTGCCATAATCGACTTCACCACTCTTGTTACGACGAACAATTTTAACCGGCACCTGGTCTGTGAGTGCCTGGCTGCCAATGCCGGTTGCCACCACGGTGACACGGAGCTCATCCGTGATGCCGGGATCAATGACCGTACCAACCACGACATTCGCCCCATCTGAAGCAAAATCCTTGATGGCCATACCGACTTCCTCGAATTCCCCGATAGTCATATCCAGACCCGCTGTGACATTGACGAGAATACCGCGAGCACCGGTAAGATCGACATCCTCGAGTAACGGACTGGCAACAGCGGCCTCAGCGGCCTCTCTGGCGCGGTCCTCACCTGTAGCCGTACCACTTCCCATCATCGCCATACCCATTTCAGACATGACAGTGCGAACGTCGGCAAAATCAACATTGATCAGGCCAGGGCGTGTTATCAGCTCGGCGATTCCCTGCACGGCCCCCATCAGCACATCATTGGCGGTCTTGAAGGCGTCCAGCAAACTGATGGATTTACCCAGAACCAGTAATAATTTTTCATTCGGAATCGTGATCAGTGAATCAACATTCTTGGACAATTCCTTGATACCGTCATCTGCTGCCCCCATGCGTTTCATTCCCTCGAAACTGAACGGCTTGGTAACAACAGCAACCGTCAGGATACCCAGCTCCTTGGCAATCTGCGCGACAATCGGCGCGGCACCCGTGCCGGTTCCACCACCCATTCCGGCAGTAATAAACAGCATATCCGAGCCATGGATCACTTCCATGATCCTTTCGCGGTCCTCGATAGCTGCCTGACGCCCGATTTCAGGGTCGGCACCCGCGCCCAGACCCTTGGTGATGTTACAACCAATCTGTAGCGTTGTTTTGGCCTGTGTGTTGGACAATGCCTGGGAATCGGTATTCAGGCAGATGAAATCTACTCCATCAATGCCGGCCTTGACCATATGCTGAACGGCATTACCGCCACCACCGCCGACACCGACCACTTTTATTACTGCGTTTTCACTAAATGAGTCCATTAGTTCAAACATGATTTACCCCTCCTGAGTCATAAATGACTGTGATAACAAAAATAAAATTAAATTAAAAATTTCCCTGGAACCAGCTTTTCATCCTGTCCCATACTCCTTTTAAACCACCATTTGTATGCATGTCTGACAAACGTTGTTCACTGTTCTTTTGACCAAACAGCAACAAACCAACACCGGTTGCATAGATTGGATTGCGCACTACATCGACGAGACCCGATACATACTGGGGATTTCCAAGTCGAACAGGTATATGAAAAATCTCTTCTGCCAGTTCAATAAGTCCTTCCATCTTGGAGCTGCCGCCGGTCAATACGATGCCTGCTGCCACCAGGTCTTCAAACCCGCTTCGTCGCAGCTCTGCCTGAACCAGGATCATTAACTCTTCATAGCGTGGTTCAACCACCTCGGCCAGGGTCTGGCGTGCAAGCCTGCGGGGCGCCCTGTCACCCACGCTGGGGACCTCGATGGTTTCCTCGGGACTGGCCAACTGGCACAGGGCACAGGCATATTTAACCTTGATCTCTTCTGCATATTGCGTGGGTGTGCGAAGGGCGACAGCAATATCGTTGGTAACCTGGTCGCCGGCAATCGGAATAACCGCTGTATGCCGGATCGAGCCCTCGGTGTACACGGCGATATCCGTTGTTCCACCGCCGATATCGACCATGCATACCCCCAGTTCTTTCTCGTCATCTGTCAACACCGAATAACTGGATGCCATTTGCTCAAGTATGATGTCATCCACCTCCAATCCACAGCGGCGCACGCATTTGACAATATTTTGTGCGGCACTGACGGCACCGGTAATCATGTGGACCTTTGCCTCAAGTCGCACACCGGACATGCCTACCGGCTCCTGGATTCCTTCCTGACTATCAATCAGGAACTCCTGTGGAATAATATGAAGTATGCGCTGGTCAGCCGGTATCGCCACTGCACGTGCGGCATCGATAACACGGTCCACGTCCGCATGGCTTACTTCCTTGTCACGGATGGCGACAATGCCATGTGAATTCAAACTGCGTATATGGCTACCGGCGATACCTGCAAAGACTGAATTGATCTGGCAACCTGACATCAATTCTGCTTCTTCAACGGCACGCTGAATAGACTGGACAGTAGATTCGATATTCACCACGACCCCTTTCTTCAACCCCCTTGATGGATGTGAACCCAGTCCGATTATTTCAACCTCGTCTGATACATTGATCTCACCCACGATCGCAACCACCTTCGAGGTTCCTATATCCAGACCAACTATCAAATTACGTTCTGATTTTTTAGGCATTATCCAGCTCCCCCTTACTGTCGTTCAGCAGGTTATCGGCCGGCTTCCAGCGTATTGCAAAACCGTTGGTATAACGCATATCCACACTCTCTATTTTTTTCAGTTGTTTGGAAATAACTTTCCTGTATATTTTTATAAACCGACGTAAACGGTTAGCCACTTTCTGCCGGCCCAGTTGTATTTCCAGCCCGTTATCAAGACTGACTTGCCATGAACGGCGGTGAGTAACTGTCAATCTCCCGGGCCGGAGCCCCAGACCTTCGAGTTGATGACTGAATAAAAGATATTGTCTGGCCAGTTTCGATACTGCTTCCTCCGGACCTTCCAGTTCAGGCAGGTTTTTTATTTTTTCCGAAACCGCCAGAAAACGCTCGCCACGCTGGTTAATGAAACCACCATTCTTCCATCGAGCGAGCGGTTGCTGTTCCTGTATTTTGACCATCAGTGTATCTGGCCATTTTCTGCGCACCGCCACTCCATCGACCCAGGGCAGGCTTTTTACCACCGTTTGAACAGCATCAATATCGATTTTGAAAAAATTATGGTCCAATTGCCTCTCCAGGATCTTTTTCAGATTGCCGGTATCCAGGTATTTGAAATTCCCTTCAATTTTCACGGTGCGAATTGGCAAGGTATCGCTCTCTATTAACTTCATGAAACCTGCCGTTGCAACACCCGCAAAAAGCAACAGCAAACCAAAGACCATTGTCTTTTTTACAACCTTTCGACGCTGCTCACGCACTTCATCTTCAAGACGGTTTTTTCTTGTTCGCTTAACCATTCCCGGCCTCACAACTGGTTTCAAGTATCTTCCAGACAAGATCATCAAACCCGATCCCGGCAACACTGGCCGCCATTGGAACAAGACTGTGGTCGGTCATGCCCGGGACGGTATTCACCTCGATCAACCAGGCCATACCGGATTCATCCAGCATAAAATCCACCCGTCCCCAACCGCTTGCATCAACAATCCCGAATATTTGCAAGGCCAGCTCCTGCAGTGCTTTTTCCTGTTCTTTATCAAGCCCGCAGGGGCAGTGGTATTGTGTGCTGTCAGATTTATACTTGGCCTCATAGTCATAGAACAACCTGGGTGTTTCCAGCCTGATCGCAGGCAAGGCCTGATGCTGTAATATTGATACGGTATACTCCGACCCGGTCACCCAGCGCTCTGCAATGACAACAGGGTCATATTCGGCAGCTTTTTTCCATGCAGATTCAAGCTCATCGACCTGCATGACCTTGCTTATACCGATACTCGAACCTTCGTGTACAGGTTTGACGATAACGGGAAATCCCAGACGCTCTTCAACTGCCTTAAAATCGGACCCTTTATCCAGCAGGCAAAATTCAGGTGTCGGCACACCGGTACCGATACAAATCTCTTTCGTGCGCAACTTGTCCATACTCAACAACGAACCCAGCACTCCACTGCCGGTATAGGGGATATTGAGCATTTCCAGCGTGGCCTGCATCACGCCATCCTCACCACCACGACCATGCAGCATGATGACAACCCGGTCGACTGCGGACTCCTGCAAGACCCGTATAATATCCCTGTCAACATCAATGCCCGTTGCATTGACACCCTTGTTTTTCAGCGCCTGCAATACAGCAATGCCACTTTTAAGTGATACCTCACGTTCGGCAGACCGACCGCCCATTAACACCCCGACGTGTCCGAATTCTGCCGGTTCACGAACATGTTTGAATTCTGAATTGTGTTGCAGCCGGGTCATGCCTGTTCGTCTCCTCCGGGCAAATGTGGCTCGCCAACGATGCAAACCTCCTTTTCCAGCCTGACACCCTGTTTCTCTATAACAGTATTCACCACCCTGTTTATTAATGACTCAATATCGCTGGCTGTCGCATTGCCGGTATTGACAATAAAATTGGCATGTTTTTCCGAGACACAGGCGCCCCCTTCACAAAGCCCTTTCAAACCGGATTGCTCTATCAGTTCTGCCGCATAGTATCCGTCCGGGTTACGGAACACAGAGCCGCAGCTGGGCAGGCCGATCGGTTGCCTGGTGCCACGCTCTTCGAGCAATGCCTTGATGTTCTGTTTAATCTCATCCTGTTTTTCCTTTTTCGAACTGTCCAGCCTGAGATGTGCTGCAACAAACCATTCATTTTCAGGGCCGCGAACACTTCGATAGCCTATCTTGTATTCCGATGCATTTCTTTCTGTCAGCCTTCCGGTATGATCAATTGTTTCAACGGATTCAACATGCCGCCAGGTCTCCCCGCCAAAGGCCCCGGCATTCATGGCCAGGGCGCCCCCCATGGTTCCCGGAATGCCGGCAAGGAACTCAACACCGGCCAGGGAATGGTCACGACAGAAGCGGGCCACGCGGGCACAACTGACACCGGCCTCGACACGGACATAACCGTTATCAAGGTTACCGATTTCATTCAGGGCCCCCTGTGTTGCAATGACGGTTCCGCTGATACCACCATCTCTTACCAGTAAATTACTGCCCAGCCCCAGCCAGAAAATGTCCTCACCTTCTGGCAGTTGCCGGATAAACATGACCAGGTCATCAAGATTGACCGGCCTGTATAATCGCTCTGCAGGTCCGCCCACACGCCAGGTTGTATAACGCGCCAGTGGCTCGTTGATTAACAACTCACCTGCAAAACTGTTGTCCTTGTGCAAGGCCATCATCCCCTGCCGCCTCCATTCTGTCGGCTTTTCGACTTGCCTGAACCCGTCAACGGGCATTTGCCTGCTGCCGGCTGCTTTTCACTCCCATGGTGTTTATGTGTGGTTGCAAGAACACTCTGCAACGAGGCACCACAACCAGATCGTAAATTTCTGACCATCGGTCTATTCATGTCTTTCCCCCCAATGCTGCTGCAAACCCCGGTGCCACCGTGCCGATACTCCCCGCCCCCAGGGTCAACAGAATATCGCCGTCCTTCAGCAGGCCAGGCACAACTTCATCCAGCTCTTCAATTTTTTCAACAAAAACCGGCTCAACCTGCCCACGCGCACGGATCGCTGCGGTCAACGCCCGGCCATCGGCACCGGCAATGCGTTCTTCACCGGCCGGATACACCTCAAGCAATACGAGCACATCCACGTTTGACAGCACGTGGACAAAATCATCAAACAGATCGCGTGTGCGTGTGTAACGATGTGGTTGAAAAATAATAACCAGACGCCGCCCCGGCCAGCCTTCATGGATCGCATTAATGGTCGCTGCCAGCTCACTCGGGTGGTGTCCATAATCATCGACCAGCAATACCTTGCCATTGGCTGTGGCAATCTCGCCATAACTCTGAAACCGTCGGCCAATGCCCTGAAACCTGGTCAGTGCCACCTGAATATCCTTTTCTGCGACACCCAGTTCACGCGCAACCGCAATGGATGCCAGTGCATTCAGCACATTATGTACGCCGGGCATATTCAGGGTGATTTCCAGTCTGGCATCGCTATCAATGATCCTGACTTCAAAATGTGTCTGATGTCCTTCCTGTCTTATATTGACTGCACACAGGTCTGCATCTTCACGCGTGCCGTAGGTAATTGCAGGACGCGCAAGATCAGGAATGAGACGGCGTACATCCTCGTCATCAATACATAAAATGGCCTGACCATAGAATGGAAGGTGGTGCAGGAATTCCAGGAAGGTTGCATGAAGCCGTTCAAAATCACCATCATAGGTATCCAGATGATCCGCATCGATATTGGTAACCACGGCAATCATCGGTTGCAGATACAGAAATGAGGCATCGCTCTCATCCGCTTCGGCAACCAGAAAGCGGCTTTCACCCAGCCGTGCATGTGTACCTGCGCTATTCAGTTTTCCACCAATAACGAATGTTGGATCGAGCCCGCCCTCTGCCAGTACACTGGCAACCAGACTGGTGGTGGTGGTCTTGCCATGTGTGCCGGCAATGGCGATGCCATAGCGAAAACGCATCAGCTCTGCAAGCATCTCGGCCCGGGGAATCACCGGAATGCGTAATTCATGCGCACGAACCACTTCGGTATTGTCAGGACTGATGGCGGTAGACACGACCACAACGTCGACATTTTCAATGTGCCTCGCATCATGCCCAATGAGAATGTTTGCACCCATTTTTTTCAATCGCCCGGTCACGCTGTTTTTATTGATATCGGAGCCTGAGACCTTGTAACCAAGATTGACCAGCACTTCGGCAATGCCACTCATGCCTGCGCCACCGATGCCAACGAAATGAATGCGCTGCATCCTGCCCATCGGGTCTTGCATATCTCTTATTACATTTGGCTTATGGATTGCCGTCATGATTATCCGACTCCTGCCTGCAAACAAATATCCGCTACCTGTCTTGCGGCATTTTTTGTTGCCAAACTTCGGGCTGCCCGGGCCATGACCATGAGTTTTTCCCTGCTGTCATCAAAACCCTGCAATACTTCATGTAACTTATTTGCATCAAGCTCGTGTTGTATGATAACCAGGGCCGCGCCGGCAGCAGTCAGAAAATCTGCATTTCTTGATTGATGATCATCGACAGCATATGGATAAGGAACCAGTATTGCGCCGACACCTGCTGCCGCTAACTCGGAAACCGTCAGTGCCCCCGCCCTGCATAAAACAAGGTCGGCCCAGGCATATGCCTGGGCCATATCATCAATAAAGGGCAACACTTCCACCCCTTCCTTTAAACCGGCCTGTTCATAAAGCACGCGGGCCTCATCAAGTTTATGCCTCCCGGCTTGATGTTTTACCACCGGTCTTTTTTCTGACGGAAAACGGGCCAGTGCTTCGGGCACAACCTGGTTCAATGCCTGCGCACCCAGGCTGCCACCCAATACCAGCAGTCGCAGCGGTCCCTTGTGTTCAGAGATTCTTTTTTCCGGTTCCGGAATATTGACAATACCTTCACGAACAGGATTACCGGTGACAGTTGCCTCTGTTTTAGCGGGGAAACTATCCGGGAATGCCTCCATCACCTTGCTGGCAATATGTGACAGATACCTGTTTGTCATACCGGCGATTGCATTTTGCTCATGAATAAAAAGTGGTCTGCCGAGCAAACGTGCCATCACCCCGCCCGGGCCGGTAACAAAACCACCCATGCCCAGAACCAGTTTGGGTTTTAGCCGTAACAGTATCCGCAAACATTGCCATGCCGCCAGTGCAAGCATAAAGGGTGCCGTTAACAAACGTGTAAAGCGCTTGCCGCGAAGACCACTGACACTGACCCACTCAATGGGGATGCCTGCTTCCGGGACAAGCCTGGCTTCAATACCGTGGTGTGTCCCTAACCAGACTACCGGGATATTTCGTGACAAAATTTCCTCGGCAACGGCCAGTGCAGGGAATACATGCCCGCCCGTTCCACCCGCCATGATCAGCACAGGCTGGCTTTCCGGAAAACCGGATACACCCTTCATATTGCCACCCGCTTTCGTGTTGGCCGTGTCTGTTGCCTGCCCTGGTTTTCAGCCTCATAACCGATTCGCATTAATATGCCAATCGCCAGCAGGGTAATGACGATACTGCTGCCGCCATAGCTCATTAAAGGCAGGGTCAGCCCCTTGGTTGGCAATACACCCATATTGACACCAATATTGATAAACGCCTGCAAGCCTATCCATATCCCTATTCCGTATGCCAGATAGGCAGAAAAATATTGCTGGGATCTCTCGGCCTGGAGGCCAATTAAAAATGCGCGCCAGACCAGCGTGGCAAATAATAAAATAACTATCACGGCGCCGAACAAGCCCAGCTCTTCTGCGAGTATCGCAAACAGGAAATCGGTATGGGTCTCGGGCAGGTAAAACAGTTTCTGAATACTGCCCCCCAGACCGACCCCGAACCATTCACCCCTGCCAAAGGCAATCAGTGACTGGGTCAATTGAAAACCACTGTTATAGGGATCTTCCCAGGGGTTCATAAAGCTGAGAATGCGCGCAACACGATAAGGTGACACCAGGGCAAGCAGGCCCATCGTGCTAACGGTAAAGAGAATTAATGCGCCAAACTTGACCAGGCCCACACCCGACAGATACATCATGCCCAACGCTGTCGCCAGCAGGACTACCGCTGCACCAAAATCAGGTTCGAGCAGCATTAACACAACCGCAAAGGAAAGTACCAGCATGGGTTTCAGAAACCCTCGAACTGTTGTCCTGATCTCCTCTCCCCGCCTGACCAGGTATCCGGCCAGATAAATAAAGACCAGCAGCTTGGCCAACTCGGAAACCTGTAAACTGATCACCCCCAGTGGCAACCATCTCATGCTGCCATTAATCTTTTTGCCAACACCGGGCAGCAGAACCGCAACAAGTAAAATAAAACCGAGAAATAAAAGTACCGGGCCGGTCTTTTCCCACTGCTGGACGGGGATGCGTGAGACCATAAAAGCGGCAACAAGTCCCAGCACAATATGAACAGACTGCCGCTGCAGATAGGCAAACGGCTGGCCCATTTGTTTTTCTGCAAGCGGGATGGAAGCCGACATCACCATGACCAGGCCGAGGCCCAGTAAAACAAGGGTGATATAGAGCAAAACCATATCCCAACCCTTGTTTTCAAGTGCAATATTATGCCGGGAGGATGATACGGCTGCCTGCACACGGCTCATATCCGCCCCCTTACCAGCGCAGAAAAAACTTCACCGCGCTGTTCATAATTCTCGAACATATCAAAACTGGCACAGGCAGGTGAAAGTAATACCGCATCACCCGTAACTGCCAGGCTACGGGCCTTGTCAACGGCATCCTGCATATCCTGTGCATGAACTATCCTGCATTCCGGATCCAGCGCCTGCTCGATAAGGCCCGCATCCCGTCCGATCAAAACCACTGCCCTTGCTTTGTCCCGTACTGCCGGAGCCAGTTCCATGAAATCAGCACCCTTGCCTTCACCGCCTGCAATCAGTACCACCTTGCTGTCCATACCCAGCAGGGCGGCCCGGGTCGCACCCACATTGGTTCCTTTGGAATCGTTATACCAGCGCACCCCGTCACTCTCGGCGACGAATTGCATCCTGTGGGCCAGGCCATGGAAGCCTTTCAATGCGCGAATCATATCTGATTGTGGAAATTCCGCCGCTTCGCCAATGGCCAGTGCGGCCAATGCGTTGGCGATATTATGTGCGCCTGGTATCAGCAATTCGTTACTGTTTAATAATGGTGTGTCACCACGACAGAGCCAGGATTCGCCCTCTTTTTCAAGCAGGCCATAATCACCTTTTTCAGCCGGTGAAAACCCGAAGGTTGTTATTTTTCTCAACGGTTCCGCCATCGCCATGACGCCTTCATCATCACGATTCAGGACCATGACACCCGTACCGCGAAATACACGTTGTTTGGCCTGAACATATTCGCGCATACTGTGATAGCGATCCATGTGGTCGGCAGAGATATTCAGCACAGTGGCCACCCGTGCATTGAGGGAAGAGGTATATTCAAGCTGGAAACTTGATAGTTCCAGCACATAACAATCCGGCTCCTGATCTTCAAGCAGTTCGAGCACCGGTTTACCGATATTCCCGCCAATACGAACATCCTTGCCTGCCTCCCTGGCCATGACACCGACAAGACTGGTGACCGTGCTTTTCCCGTTCGATCCTGTAACCGCAATCACCGGCGCTGTTGCCTGTTGTGCAAACAACTCGACGTCACCCAGTATTTTCTTGCCCTGATCGCACGCCTGCTGCAAAAGAGGATGTTGCAATGAAATACCGGGGCTGACGATCAGTTCATCGGCGCTGGAAAAAACCTGCTCATCAAATCCGCCGGTAAAGACGGCAACATCAGGCATTTCCGCCTGCAGGCTTGCGAGCCCGGGAGGGGTTTCGCGACTATCAGTGACTGCCACCTTGATACCCATTGCAGACAAATAGCGCGCACAGGAAAGGCCGGTCTTTCCCAGACCCACGATCAGCACTCTTCTTTTCCCTGCCATCATATCGGTTACTTCTTTCCTTTTTACCTGCATCATATCCACGTAATATTCATCGTAACTTCAGGGTAGCCAGCCCGACCAGAACCAGAATGACGGTAATAATCCAGAAACGGACAATGACCCTTGGCTCGGGCCAGCCTTTCAATTCAAAATGATGGTGCAGCGGCGCCATCTTGAAGATTCGTTTGCCGGTTAATTTGTATGAAGCAACCTGCAAAATAACAGAGGCGGTTTCCACAACAAACACGCCACCCATGATCAACACAACCAGTTCCTGACGCACCACGACTGCAACCACGCCTAATGCCGCACCCAGCGCAAGTGCGCCCACATCTCCCATAAAAACCATTGCCGGGTATGCGTTGAACCATAAAAACCCCAGGCCTGCACCTACCAGGGCTGTACAGAAAATCGAGACCTCCCCAACCCCCGCCAGATACGGAATCTGAAGATACTTTGCGAAACCCGCATGACCGGTAACATAGGCAAAAAAGGCCAGGGCCGCACACACCAGAACGGTCGGCATCACCGCCAGACCATCCAGGCCATCTGTCAAATTAACTGCATTACTGAATCCGACGATCATCAAATAGGCAAAGGGAACAAACAGCCAGCCCATTTGTGGTGAGAAATTCTTGAAAAAAGGAACAACCAACTGCGTCTCCAGGGGCTGTGCCGTATAAAAAAGATAAAGGGCAACGGACAGGCCAATAACGGACTGCCAAAAGTATTTGGAACGTGCCGGAAGCCCTTTCGGATCATTCAGAACCAGCTTGCGGTAATCATCTACCCAGCCAACCAGGCCGAACAACAGGGTTGTAATCAATACCACCCAGACATAGCGGTTATCCAGCCTGCCCCACAACAGGGTTGTAACAGCCACTGCAACAAGGATCAATGCGCCGCCCATTGTCGGTGTCCCGGCCTTGGCAAGATGTGACTTGGGTCCGTCATCACGAATCACCTGGCCGATCCGGTAACGGTTCAGGCGGCGAATCATACTCGGGCCAACGATAAAGGAGATCACCAGTGCTGTAATAGCGGCCATAACCGCACGCAGGGTGATGTACTGGAATACATTGAAACCACTGTGGTATTGGGACAGGTATTCAGCCAGATAGATAATCATCCTGCTGCCTCCCCGGACAATTCGGTTACAACCTGTTCCATATGCATAAGGCGGGAACCTTTCACCAGCAACGTACCCTGGCCGTGCCAGTCTTTTCGAATCCGCTCGACAAGTTCGTGCGTATCCTGGAAGCCGACTCCGTAATCACCGAAAGACACGGCTGCATGGCGCGCCAGTTCACCCAGGGTATACAGACGATCCACGCCTCTCTCACGCACCAGGCGGCCACAGTTTGCATGCAATTCAGCCGTGTCCTCACCCAGTTCACCCATATCACCCAGAATCAGCCATTTCTCTCCCGACATTTCTGACAATACATCGAGGGCTGCCTCAAGTGAGGCGGGATTGGCATTATAGGTATCATCCAGAATACGCATGTCTTTCAAGCCCGGCCTGCTTTGCAGGCGACCGCTGACAGGCTTCATATTTTCAAGGCCGCGCACCACTGCATCTGCATCCGCACCCATCGAAATCGCTGATGCAGAGGCCGCCAGTGCGTTCAGAATATTATGGCGCCCCAGCAGCTCCAGGCGAACAACACATTCCCCCACCGGGGTTTGCATCTGCAGTTGCAGGTGATCATCGTACTGTTGCCATTCTGCGGTTACGTCGGCATCATCCCCCAGACCGAACAGAATCATTTTTCTGGAACCGGCCATTGTTTTCCATAACGGCGCAAATGCATCATCTGCATTTACAACCGCCACACCATTCATGTTCAGGTTGGAGTAAATTTCTCCCTTGGCACGGGCAACGCCTTCCATACTGCCAAAGCCCGCCAGGTGTGCGGCCGCTGCATTGGTAATGACGGCCACATCGGGACGCGCCAGGCCGCTCAGATACAGTATTTCACCTGAGTGGTTGGCCCCCATTTCAATCACGGCTGTGTGGTGGTGCTTTTTCAGACGCAACAAGGTCAATGGAACACCGATATCATTATTCAGGTTACCCAATGTCGACAACACATCACCCTTGCAGGTCATGATCGACGCAATCATATCCTTGACTGTCGTCTTGCCATTGCTGCCAGTCACGGCCACCAACGGAATATTGAATCGACTTCGCCAGAGCGCAGCCAGCTGCCCCAGGCCCAGGCGTGTATCTTTCACGTTCAACATGGGCAACATCATTTTCAGTTGCCGACTGACCATGGCCGCAACGGCACCCGAATCGCAGGCCTTCTCCAGATAGTCATGGCCATCAAAGTTTTCTCCGGTGAGCGCGACAAATAGATCACCTTCATTGATCGTACGTGTGTCTATGCTGACCCTGGAAAACACGGCATCTTCACCAATATGCTCGGCAGAAATCTGTTCGGCAACTTCGGATAACCACATCTGCATTAATGCAATCCTCCGTTCAACCATTGCCTGACTACATCGGCATCACTGAATGGCAGTTTCCTTTCACCCATTAGCTGGTAATCTTCATGACCCTTGCCGGCGATCAGTACAACATCGTTTTTGCCGGCAGAATCCAGTGCCAGGAAAATGGCCTTTTTACGATCCCGCTCGACATGAACATTTTGTTGATTCGAAATACTGCTGATAATGTCATTGATAATTTCATCACCGGATTCCGTACGCGGGTTATCATCCGTCACCACAATCCGGTCGGCCAGCGATGCGGCCACACCCCCCATCAGGGGACGCTTGCCCTTGTCCCTGTCACCACCACAGCCAAATACACACCAGACTCGTCCAAAGCCATGTTCCCTGATTGCAACCAGCACCTGTTCCAGTGCTGCCGGTGTATGTGCAAAATCAATAATGACGGTCGGCATGGTTCTCCCTGGAGGGGCATGATAAAATTCCATTCTGCCCGGGACGGTATCCAGGTCCTGTATATGGCGACAGGCATCCGCCCATGGCATGCCCAGCTCACTCAGCGTTGCCAGCACTGCCGCGAGGTTGTAAACATTGAATTTTCCATATAAATGATTTCGCAGGTCGGCTTCGCCACAGGACCCCTGTGCATGCCAGCTGATTCCGTCACGATTTAACCGAATGTCTGCCATGCCCAGGTCGTGAATATTATCCGGGCTATCACTGCAAGGTTCCATGCCATACAGCACAACCTGCACATCATCTGACAATGTCTGCATCCATTGGCGACCACAGGCGTCATCCCTGTTGATAACAACACACTTCAGACCCGGCATGTGAAACAGCTTTTCTTTTGCCTTTGCGTAGCTTGCCTCGTTGCCATGATAATCAATGTGATCCCGACTGACATTGGTCAGCACGGCAATTTTAACAATCACACCGTTAATGCGCCCCTGATCAAGGCCGTGTGAAGAAACCTCCATAACCACATATTGTGCACCCTGTTCACGCATTTCGTGAAGCAATCGATGAACGTTGATCGCATCAGGTGTGGTATGCGTGGATGCCTCCAGCTGATCAGGCAGGCCATAACCCAGCGTCCCGATCAATCCGGTCAGACGACCGCTGCTGTTTAATGCGCCCGCAAGAAAATGACTGGATGATGTCTTCCCGTCTGTACCGGTAATGCCTATTACCGTCAGGTCGTGAGAAGGGTGTCCATAAAATCGATCTGCAATGAATCCGATCCTCTGACTTAAATCGTCGATCGCAATAAAAGGTACATCTGCTGATGTGGCCGAGCCAGGCAGGAAAGGGTATTGATCAGATGGTTCCCAGGCCACTGCCACTACACCTGACTGACATACCTGATCGAGATAATCGAGACCATGACCACGGGTGCCTGCACAGGCAAAAAACAGCGCGCCTTCCTCCAGCTTGCGACTATCAAGTGACAATGCGTTTATGTCACAATCAATCGCCTTGTCGATATCGGCGTAACCTTCCAGCAGCCTGCTTAAACGGGAAGACTCTTGTCGCATCGTGGCCATATTATGACTTGCCTCCGCGCGACTTCAATCTGGTCTGCATAACCGGCAGGTTGTCCGGAGCCACGTCCATTAACCGCAATGCCCCCGCCATCACCCGTGAAAATACCGGGGCCGCCACCTGACCGCCATAATACTGTTCACCAGACGGGTCATTTATCATCACAACCAGCACCAGGCGTGGATTGCTGGCAGGCGCCATGCCGGCAAAAACAGCGACATAGTGGTTATCTGCATACCCGCCAGCGGTAGACTTGTGGATTGTCCCGGTTTTGCCTGCAACCTGATAGCCATAGACACTGGCCCGCATGCCCGTGCCTTTACGACTGACGACGGTCTTCATCATATCGCGCACCTGACTGGCCACCCAGGCAGGCATTACCCTTTCACCTTCAACCGCCCCTTGCCTTCTGATAAATGTCACTGGCCGTGAAAGTCCGTCTGCTGCCAGAATGGAATAGGCATGGGCCAGTTGCAGCGGTGTCACGGAAAGACCATAGCCAAAAGCGAGGGTTGCGCGCTCGATGTCATGCCAACGTGAATAGTGACTCATCAATCCAGCCGACTCGCCGGGAAATCCACTTGCCGTTACACTGCCGAATCCAACCCGGGTCAGCATGGACCACATCTGCTCCGGCCTCAGCGACAACGCAATCTTGCTCGCACCAACATTGCTGGATTTGGTAATAACGTTAGTGACATCAATGATACCGTTGTTTCTGCTGTCACGAATGGTATTCGGGCCAATTTTGAACCGGCCAGGTCTTGTATCAATCATTGTTCGGGGATTGTATTTTTTACTTTCAAGTGCTGCCGCAATCGTAAAGGGCTTTATCGCTGACCCCGGTTCAAAAACATCGGTTATGGAACGGTTCCTGAAACTGGCGCTGCGCATTTTTTTGCGGTTATTCGGGTTATAGGACGGCTGGTTGACCACGGCCAGAATCTCACCTGATTTAACATCCAGCATGACCGCAGAACCTGAGCGGGCCTTGTTTAACTGGATTGCCGCCTTCAGCTCCCTGTAAGCCAGGTACTGGATACGTCTGTCAATGCTCAAAAAGAGATCTTTGCCGGGTCTTGATGTCTGGATATTTTCCACATCCTCTATCACCCTGCCCAACCTGTCCTTGATGACACGCTTTTTGCCAGAGGTCCCCTTCAACCAGTCGTTGTACGCAAGCTCGATACCCTCCTGACCCGCATCATCAATGTTAGTAAAGCCAATGACGTGTGAAAATACTTCACCTGCCGGGTAGTAACGTCGATATTCACGCTGGGTAAATATGCCTTCGGCCTCCAGAGCCAGAACCTTGTTTGTGACGGTTGGCGTGACTCTGCGTTTGAGATAGACAAATTCCCTGCCCATGCGTGAAGCCAGTGTCTGCTCAAGCTGATCCAGATCAAGATCGAGAATGGCCGCCAGCTTAGGTAAAATGTTACGGTGACTGATCAATTCAGCCGGCTTTACCCAGATGGACTCAACGGGAGTACTGATCGCCAGCGCCTCGCCGTTACGATCCATGATCATTCCCCTGTGTGCAGGAATATTAACCGTTCGCAGGTACCTGGCTGTACCCTGCTTCTGAAGAAAATTCCTGTTGTATACCTGCAGGTAGACAACACGCCACACCAGTAGTACCACGATCGATACCAGTATCAACAGCAGAATGATTCTGCGATTGTTATAAGCGGGGATGTCCTGCTCTGCTTTCATCATGGCCTGATTATCACCACCTTGTCTACCGATGGAATTTGCATATCCAGTTTTTTTCTGGCCAGCCTTTCAATCCTGCCGTGCGTTGCCCATGTGCTTTGTTCAAGCTGCATACGACCCCATTCAATATCCATCTGATCCTGCTCTTTCTGTAATGCCTGCAATTGCACAAACAGCTTTCTGCTTTCATGCTTGCTGTAAATCACACCTGTTGCGGATACCAGCACCAGAAGAAAAGCACCCATGACGACAAGCTGGATATTCATGATTTTATCTTCTCTGCCACACGCAGGGTTGCACTTCTTGACCTGGTATTTTTTTTTACTTCGTCCGCTCCAGGCCTGATCGCCTTGCCGACAATCTTCAACTCTGCATTCGTTTTTTCATATTGCACAGGCAGGTCGAGAGGCAGCCTCTTTCCCTCCGCCTTGTCTCGTATGAAACGCTTTACCCGCCTGTCTTCCAGTGAATGAAAGCTGATAACGGCCAGCCGGCCGCCGATTTTTAATGCATCAACTGCCTGCGCCAGCCCTTTTTGCAGATCATCCAGTTCCCGGTTCATGAAAATACGAATTGCCTGGAAGGTTCGGGTAGCCGGGTGTTTCCCTTTCTCACGACCCGGCACAACCTTTTCTATCAGGCCGGCCAACTGAAGGGTTGTTTGCAGTTTTTCTGACAGACGTTTGCTGACAATTGCAGCGGCGATACGACGATGAAACCGCTCTTCGCCAAAATCCCTTATCACATCGGAAATAACCTGTTCATCTGCATCGGCCAACCATTCTGTTGCAGACTGGCCACGGCCTGTATCCATTCTCATATCCAGTGGACCCTCTTTCATAAAACTAAATCCCCTGTCGGCATTGTCCAGTTGTGGAGATGAAACACCCAGATCAAAAAACACACCGTCCATCTTTCCGGTCAGGCCCGCATCTTTCAGCCACTCTGCCATCATCGCAAAACTGCCCTGCCTGATTTCAAATCTTTCGTCATGCGCAAAATTTTTTTCAGCGAAGCTGATGGCCTCAAGGTCCTTGTCCATTGCCAGCAGCCTGGCCTCAGAACCCAGCCTCTCCAGTATTGCGCCTGCATGCCCACCACGCCCGAAGGTTCCGTCAAAATAAAACCCTTCCGGTTGTATGTTCAGTGCCTCCAGCACCTCATCCAATAAAACCGGACGGTGCTCATTTCTGTCTTCCATACCGGTTACAAAGACAGTGACTCAAGTTCTGGTGGCAAACCATCGGCATCCAGTTCGCCCTCATCAAACCATTGCTCACATTTCTGGTTCCATGTCTGCTCGTCCCAGAGTTCGAACTTGTTACCCTGACCGATCAATACGGCCCTCTTTTCCAGGGCAGCGAATTTTCTTAGCGGGGGTGTCAGTAACATCCGGCCATTGGCATCCATATCCAGCTCGGTTGCATGACCGATCAGAAGACGTTGCATGCCACGCGCCTGCCTGTTAAAACTGGGGAGCTTGACCAGCTTGCGCTCAATTTCCTCCCACTCGGGAAAGGGATAAATCAACAGGCAATGATCACGATCAACCGTTACAATCAGCTTTCCGGAACAGGACTCATCCAGTTGCTCACGGTAACGCGTCGGCATGGCAAACCTGCCCTTGGCATCCAGGCTGATGATGTTGACCCCTCTAAACAAGCGCTATTCTCCGTATTCTTTTTTCCACTTTATTCCACTTTTATCCATTATTCTCCATAATTACCCAATATTGGTGTGAAAACAGCGTTTTGTCAAGGAAAAACAGGGACAGAATTATCTAAAGATTATTTTAGATACAATTACTTAGGTTATTTTCCGGGGAAAGTGCTGGAATATAATTTCACCTGAAAATAATAAATTTATATTTCAGGTAGTTGTAGATGGTTATTATAGTGATTTATTAAGAAACTAATTATAACCCATTGTTATTAATGTTTTTTAATGGTATTTATACAGCAGGGGAGGAAGTCGGCCGATAAGCCGGGTTCTGTCGTAGACAGTCATTCATCTGGGATACACATCACTGCATACCTCATGCGATCTACCCGGGGACAATGTGGGCCACATTTTCAGATCCCTTGGGATCCATGCCCCCCTATTTGATCTTGCTCCAGACGGGGTTTACCTTGCCACGCATGTTACCATCCGCGCGGTGCGCTCTTACCGCACCATTTCAACCTTGCCTGATCCCGAAGGCCATCGGCGGTATCTTTTCTGTTGCACTTTCCGTAGGCTCACGCCCCCCAGGTGTTACCTGGCGTCTTGCCCTTTGGAGCCCGGACTTTCCTCCACCCCGCCAACCTGGGTTCGCGGGACAGCGACTGCCTGGCCGACTTCCAGAAGCTATTATACCAGTTTTATTCTTTGCGGGTGCGAACCATGCCCTCGAATATGTTGAAATTGCATCATTATTTCTGTTAACAAACTACATTTAACGCAGCGGTTACAGAATCGCGGAGTTAAAACCATGGTATTATTATGAAACACCGGGGTAAATATTGTGTGTTATTTTTCACCAAAAGGTTTTCTTTGCGTCTCTGCCTCTGCGCTAACAATATCCGTCTGCATAAATCATTCGCCCCGTTTACCCTGAATCAACAACCCTCTTTTGTAGACATCATTTTTTTTCAGCCCCAGGTATTTTGCCACTATTCTGCTGGCATTCTTGATCGGCATTTCATCCAGCAGCAACGCCAGTAATGGATCTGCCGATTCTGCTTCATGCCTGTCATGATCCTTTTCCTGCCCCCGCACAACCAGTACAAACTCCCCCTTGCGCTGATTTGCATCGGCATGCAGGGCATCCAGAATTTCGCCAAGATTTACACCGAGAAACGTTTCGTACATCTTGGTCAGCTCCCTGGCCAATACCGCCTCCCGATCCTTCCCCAGAATCGAGTTCATATCGGTCAAGGTTTCTATAATACGATGACTGGACTCATAAAAAACCAGTGTCATTCGCTCCTGCTGTAATTCGGTCAGCCGGCTCTGGCGTGCAGATTGCCGGTTTGGAAGAAACCCCTCAAAACGAAAATGGTCTGTAGGCAAACCACTGGCAGACATGGCTGCCATCAGTGCGCTTGCACCGGGTACCGGGCTGACAACCAGCCCCTGCTCCCTGGCCTGCCTGACCAGATGGTAACCCGGGTCGCTGATCAGCGGGGTGCCTGCATCAGAAACCAGCGCCATTGACTCGCCTGCTACCATCCTTGCCAGCAGCTTGCCTGCCTGCTGTTGCTCATTATGTTCATGCAGGGAAATCATGGGTTTTTTAATGCCCAGGTGATTGAGCAACTGCCGTGAACGGCGCGTATCCTCGACAGCGATAAAATCAACTTCCGACAGTATCTGGACGGCGCGCCGGGTAATATCGCCCAGATTACCAATCGGCGTGGCAACAACGTACAATATACCTGATTGAGTTGACACGCCTTCACCCTTGCCGGCTCATGAAAACAGAAGAAATTTATCAGGCAAACAGGAACACTTCAACTGTCAATGAAAAACCGGGATAATCACCTGAAATGATGAATACAAGTTTGCCCTTCACCGTCAGTATACGACTATGCCTGTTGTTTGTAATCATACTGTCAGCGGGATGTGGCAATGTACACGAAACAGATAATACCACGATTGTTGAATCGACAACGGTCCCCGATATTCTGACACTTGAACAGGCACAACAGTACGGAAAAGCGGCCGATCTGTTACTTCTACAGGCACGTCAAACAAATCCACCCGAGCAAACCAGACTGTTATTGCGCGCCGTTTCTGACCTGATCAAGGCGAACAACCCGGGAAAAGCACGCCGGGCATTAAATCTTGTCAGGGCCGATCCGGAAAACAGAAATCTGTCGGCCCGCATCAAGCAGCTCGCCAGTCTGATTTTTATGAGTGAAGGTAACACCGACAAGGCCCTTGCTTTGCTGATTCCGGATATTACCCTGCCGGAAAAGCTACAGGCCATGACATATGAATTAAGGGCACGTGCCTTCCTGCTGTCAGGAAATATGCTGGAAAGCGTACGGGAACGTATTTTTCAGGAAAATCTTCTGACAGGACAGGACAAAATCAACCATAATCGTGAACAGATCTGGAACACCCTGCAGCAATTATCACCGTCAGTCCTGACACAATTACGACTTGACCCGCCACCTGATATCCTGAGCGGGTGGATGGAACTGGCAACAATCAATAAAACATCCATACATTCACCTGAATTATTTGAAACTGAAATTGCCGCCTGGAAAAAAAG
This sequence comes from Gammaproteobacteria bacterium, assembly GCA_011052215.1. GTDB lineage: Bacteria > Pseudomonadota > Gammaproteobacteria > JAADHQ01 > JAADHQ01 > JAADHQ01. The sequence goes on along the minus strand of DRJK01000166.1, from coordinate 3,046 downwards.
ATATCCGGGCCATCCCGCAAGTTTCCAGATACTGGATAAATTAATGGCGCGCTACAAGGCCATAAAACAACCGGAAAAACTGGCCCTGATAATACCTTTATCAGGCAAACTGGCTAAACCCGCCATGGCTATACGGGATGGCTTTCTGGCTGCGTATTATCAAAACCGCACCAACCGCGCAAGGATCCGTATTAAAATCTATGACACGTCACTGCCGGGTCGATCAATAGAAAGCCTGTATCGACAGGCTGTCAGGGACGGTGCTGAATTTGTTATTGGACCACTGGAAAAAGATCGTGTTGCCAGCCTTGCCAATATGGCCGACCTGACGATACCTGTATTAACCCTGAACCAGGTGGAAAATATGCAGGCAAGTATCGGGAATTTTTTCCAGTTTGGTCTTAGCCCGGAAGATGAGGCCAGACAGGTAGCAGAAAGAGCCAGCCTGGAGGGCCTGATTCGTGCCGCTATCATAGCGCCCAATGGTGAATGGGGTGAGCGACTGACACGGTCCTTTAGTAAACGATTTCAGGAACTGGGGGGGACCGTTCTCGAACAGGCACGTTACAATTTCAACAGTAATGACCTGTCGAACCCGATCCTGAAACTATTGAACCTGGATGAAAGTAAACGTAGATTCTATTCTCTCCGCAATGCCCTGCCCACTGAAATTAAATTTGAACCCCGACGCCGTCAGGATATAGATTTTATCTTTATGGTGGCATTTCCCAGACATGCAAGACTCATCGCCCCGCAGTTACGTTTCCACCAGGCAACGGACATACCCGTCTACACAACATCCAGTGCCTATAACGGCACAGAAAGTGTCCAGAAAAACAGGGATATGAACGGCATCGTGATTTGTGATTCTGCCTGGATATTATCACCACCGGAATCGGCTGGCCCACTACACCGGCTGCTCAACAAGATATGGCCGCAAAACATGGGGCGCTATGCACGCCTTTATGCCATGGGAATTGACGCCTATCATCTGGCCGGGCAGGTAAAATGGCTACAGTCCAATCCGGGAGAACGCTTTGATGGCGTGACAGGCAAGCTGTACATTAATGAGCAAAACCAGGTGATGCGAAACCTGAAATGGGGAAAATTTATCAGAGGGCGTGTCACCCTGTTAAAAGATGTGCAGCCTCAAATCAACAATCAGCAAACACCCGAACTGATCATCCAGTAACCGCGCACATCATTCAGGACTCATATTACAAAATGGATAAAAGTGAGATTGGACAACAGGCCGAAAAACGTGCATGTCAATTTCTGCAACAAAAGGGTTTCATGCTCAGGCAATGCAATTACCGGTGCAAACAGGGTGAGATTGATCTGGTTATGCAGGATGCCGATGTCCTGGTCTTTGTTGAGGTACGCTACCGCAAGTCTGAATATTTTGGGTCGGGGGCTGAAACTATCGACAGTCGCAAACAAAAAAAACTCATACTCAGTGCCAACCACTATCTTTCAACACAGGCAAAACATGACCATGCCTGCCGGTTCGATGTCGTCTCGCTAAGCGGGCCTTTGCAGTCATGCACAATAGACTGGATACCCGATGCATTTGATTGACGACGAAAGTCCCCGGTTTGACTTGTAACCTGGCATGGCAATACCTATTATGGAACTTTACTATCAAATTTTCGATTTATGACGGATCCAATAAAACAAAACTTCATCGACAGCATTGATACCAAGCAAAAATCGTTGGAGATACTGGTTGCACCCATCCGGGAAGCCGCACAAATGATGATCGATTGCCTCAAGTCGAACCATAAAATCCTGAGCTGCGGCAATGGCGGCTCGGCGGCAGATGCGCAACACTTCTCGTCGGAGCTGGTTAACCGTTATGAAATCGATCGGCCCGGACTGCCGGCCATTGCCCTGACAACAGATTCATCGATACTGACCTCAATCGCGAATGATTTTGAATACAATCACATCTTTGCCAGACAGGTAGAAGCACTCGGCCAAAAGGGAGACACCCTGCTCGCCATCAGTACCAGCGGGAATTCAGGTAATGTTCTTCATGCAATCAGGGCTGCCCGGATAAAAGAAATGAACAGTATTATATTATCCGGAAATAAAGGAGGGGAAATTGCAGCCATTATACAGGAAAATGACCTTGAAATCCGAGTACCCGCTAATAGTACTGCACGGATTCAAGAGGTACACTTGTTGATTATCCATTGTCTTTGTGACGCCATAGACCGGGAAATATATTGTTAAGGAGTACAAATAACATGACTTTCACACGCAATATTCTGGCACTGCTGCTGGCCGCCCTGTTACTGAATGCCTGCGCGCCCGCCGTCATTGTAGGCGGAACTGCCGTCGGTGCCGCACACGACCGACGTACATTAGGTTCGTTTATTGAGGATCAAAATATTGAGCTCAAGGTATTTGACGCACTCTCCAGAGATCAGGATATCGAAAAAAACGCTAATATCAGCGTCACCAGTTATAACGGGGTTGTCTTGCTAAGCGGGCAAACTCCAAGTAAAAGCATGCGATCCCGTGCAGAAGAAATAACCCGGTCCATTGCCAAAATCAAAAAAATCCACAATGAACTCACCATTGCCTCACCCAGTACGATCGGCTCAAGGAGTAACGATACCTGGGTAACCACCAAGGTAAAGACCAGTCTGCTCAAGGTGAAAGGTCACAAGGATTTTGATCCGACACGTGTAAAGGTGATCACCGAAGGGGGCACTGTCTTCCTGATGGGTATTCTGAAGCGGAATGAAGCCGACGATGTCGTTGATGTGGTCAGACAGGTCAATGGCGTACAACGAGTCGTGAAAATATTTGAATACCTGAATTAAGCTATCCGGCCACAGGAACAATCGAGGGGCCATTCTATAAAGTACATCACTGCTGCCACGATAACCTTATTAAACACATCACTGCTAATGTCCCGTTAACTTTATGAAGCACATAACAATGTGAGGACATGGAATCGGCAAGCCTGATCAAGACCGTCTGCCGCACGGACGCGGCAGCCGAGCCGCCATGGATGGCATGTTTTGCGTGTCTTGAT
>DRJK01000165.1 GCA_011052215.1 Gammaproteobacteria bacterium | reverse complement strand
GCCCCTACGGCATTAGGCCCGGCATTCTGGGCAACCGAGCGGAATAACACATCAACAGACGGTTTGTGACGGTTAACGGGGGGGCCATCACTAAGCCGGCAAATAAACCGGGCACCATCACGTTCAACCATCAAATGGTGACTGCCTGGTGCGATGTAAACATGGCCAGGTATTATTTGCTGGCCATCACTGGCCTCATAAACGGTCATGGCGCAAAGTGAATTCATGCGTTTTGCAAACGGGCCACTAAAGGCTTCCGGGATGTGTTGTGCAATAACGATCCCGGGTGCATTCGGTGGCATACCCAGCAGAACCTCCTTGATGGCCTCGGTGCCACCGGTTGATGCCCCGATGGCAATAATCTTGTCGGTTGTCTTGAAAATCCGCTTTTTACTTTTTTTCAGGATTGCATCGGCCGACAACTTCTTTTCTACGTTTATGGTTATAATCTCGGCGGGTTTTCGCCGAGGGTTACTGACGGCCTGAACATTGGCTGAAGCCGCCATTTTTACCTTGGAAATTATTTCTTCACTGTATTCCTCTATCCGGTTGGACAGGTCTGATTTAGGCTTGGATACAAAATCGACCGCACCCAGTTCAAGCGCCTGAAATGTCACATCAGCCCCCTTCTCGGTCAGGGTTGATACCATGACTACCGGCATGGGCCGCAAACGCATCAGGTTGCTGAGGAAGGTGATCCCGTCCATTTTTGGCATTTCAACGTCCAGTGTCAGCACATCGGGATTAAGTTTCTTGATTTTCTCTCTGGCGACAAACGGGTCAGAAGCCGAATCGACAACCTCGATTCCCGGGTCCTGATTTAGAATTTTTGTCAACAGTTTCCTGACCAGGGCAGAATCATCAACTATCAATACACGTATTTTACTCATCCTGCCTCACGCCTTTCTCTCTATGTTAGAACAATTCGACATCACCACCGATTGGTTTGACTTCAAGTTCATTCATATAACGTGTCTCCCTGTCGAGAACGGTATTATTATGCAGTGCCCTTAAACGTTTCACTTTCATCTTGCCAGACAACGGATGATACAAGACTTTCCTGGGATAGATTTCACCCAGCTCTTCAGCAACCAGCATCAATCCCTCGGTACGGATATATTCCCGGACAAATTCGATATTCTTCAGCCCGACATTGGTCATGTTGGCGATAATTCGCCCGCCACCGGTCAATTTGACTTCAAGATTTTCCCGTTTGCCACCATTTTTCAGAATGGCATTGATCATATGCTCCATCGCAAAATTTCCATAACGGGCAGCGTCATTAATTTTTCCGTTCAGGCCTTTTTTTTCATCTGACCCTACTTTGGGCAACATAAAATGATTCATGCCACCCAGACCTGTCTCCTTATCGCGTATACAGGCGGACACACATGAACCCAGAACAGTGGCGACATATTCGTCCTGATTGGTTACGTAATACTCACCAGGCAATATCTTTGCAATGAACTTGCCATCACGCCTGTCAACAAATCGGTTGATATGCCCAAAACCCCTCAGGGTTCTAGGTAACTGGTCCGCACCTTTATCAAATTTTGAGGGAAGGGCCATATACTTTATTGAGTCCTCTGGTAAATGGTCTGACCCAATAACTTGAAGCGGTCACTGACCTTGAACAGGGATTCGGAATGACCAAGGAATAGATGTGCATCTTCTGCCATTTTATCCGCATAACGATTGACCAATACACGCTGCGTGTCCTTGCTGAAATAGATAACAACATTTCGGCAGAAAATACAATCAAAATGGCCTTTGAATGGCCAGTCTTGCATCAGGTTAAGTTGCTTGAATGTAATCAGGTCTTTTAGCTCTTTTGAAACCTGCACCTTATCTTCAAGCGATTCATTATTGCTGGTCAGGAACCACTTCTTCTGTCTTGGCTTCGCAATTCCTGTCACCCTGTCTTTGGAATAAATGCCTGCTGCTGCCGTTGCCAGAACATTGGAATCGAGATCTGTCGCCAGAATTTTTACATCCCAACTTTCTATATTGGGAATATTTTCACGCAAGGTCATTGCAATGGAATACGGTTCTTCGCCTGTTGAACACCCGGCAGACCAGATGCGTATTCGTCTGTTAACAACATTGGTTTGCAGGAGTTTCGGAATAACAGTATTGGCTAAAAACTCGAAATGGTGGTTCTCCCTGAAAAATGATGTCAGGTTGGTCGTGATTGCATTGATAAAGTCGACAATCTCATCACCATCCCTGTTTTTCAGCATATTACAATAGCTGCTGAAATCGGCAAGGCCCAGTGTGCGAATGCGTCTTGCCAACCGCCCGTAAACCAGGTTTCGCTTTGCCTCGGAAAGAACAATGCCGGTTTCTTCACTAACAAGATTTCTGATGAAATTAAAATCCCTGTCTGTCAGGTTAAAACCTTTTTCTTCTTCTTGAATTTGCTGTTGTTGCAAAATATTCTCCACATAAATTTTTCAGGATTTCTGCAAACATACGATACGCAGACTACAACATCCACTTTGATAGCCGGTTATTTCCAGGACAGGAAGGTCTTTCCTGTGCGACAGGCGTCAGGCAGGGTTTCACTCTTGCCTAACCGATTACTTTTTTGATGGTGGAGAGCAACTGATCCGGATTAAAGGGTTTTACAAGCCAGCCAGTGGCACCCGCGGCCTTTCCTTCCTGTTTTTTGTCTGCACCCGCCTCGGTTGTCAGCAGCAGGATAGGTGTGAACTTGTAATTTGGTAATGCGCGAAGTTTCTTAACCAGTGAAATCCCGTCCATTTTTGGCATGTTAACGTCGGTCACAACAACGTCAACATTTGTACCTTTGGCCTTTTGCAATCCTTCTTCTCCATCTGCCGCTTCAACAACATCAAAGCCTGCCTGTTTTAATGTGAAAGCGACCATTTGCCGCATTGATGTTGAATCATCCACAGTTAAAATTGTTGTCATGCCTTCGTTCCCCTGATCCTTTAATAATCTGAAAATTATGTATTGTTCTCCAGATTATCGTCAACTGGGTATAAAGCTTTAGGCCATATTCAAGGTTAACGAGGAATAATTGTAAACAAATGAAAAGTCGAGGAATTGGCGTCGAATTGTTAGATGTCGGCTTACATTTATCGGCAGGGTTGTATGATAAAAAAAGGGGGGATTGGGCAATTATTTATCCCGGCTTCCAGATGCAGTTCCCGTCACTGGCATCAGAAATAATCTTCAGGTAACGGGCGTGATTATCCAGTTCCTCTGAGGTCGCCCGGACTATTTTAAGCGGTGACCGATTTGTTTCCAGTCTGTGCACTTGCTCTTCAAACCGGCCCTGTTTTCGCTCCTGCATTCCGCCCAGGCTCAGGCAGACCTGCCCACCTGTCATGGTCAGATAAACATCGGCGAGAATTTCTGCATCAAGCAAGGCCCCGTGCTTTTCGCGTTGTGAATTATCGATGTCGTATCGCTTGCAGAGTGCATCCAGACTGTTTCGCTGCCCGGGGTGCATCTGCCGGGCAAGTTGCAAGGTATCCATGACCTTGCAATAATCCCTGACAAGACCCGTCCCGGTGTCCGCCAGCTTGAATTCATGATTGATAAAACCAACATCAAAAGGAGCATTATGGATAATCAGCTCGGCGTCCTTTATGAAGGTCAAAAAATCATTCAGGATATCCTTGAACCGGGGTTTGTCCTTCAAAAACTCATTGGTAATACCATGGACTTCCATGGCGCCTGCATCAATTTCACGCTCTGGCTGAATATACTGGTGATACACATTGCCCGTCAATTTTCTGTTGAGTAATTCAACACAACCTATTTCAATAATTCTATGTCCCTGTTTGGGTTCCAGTCCTGTCGTTTCTGTATCAAGAACAATTTGACGCATGGCTCCGGGTTCTCACTTTTTATTTTGTTGACAACAACTCATCGATGGCCTGGTTTGCCAGTTCATCTGCCAATTCATTTTCCGGATGACCGGAATGGCCCTTTACCCAGTGCCATTTAATGCTATGACCGGCGGCCGCCTTATCCAGTCGTTGCCACAGATCCACATTTTTTACCGGTTTTCTGGCGGCCGTTTTCCAGTTTCGTTTTTTCCAGTCATCTATCCACTCCGTGATGCCTTTTTTTACATACTGCGAATCAGTCGTCATGGCCACATCACATGTGCGCTTAAGTGATTCCAGCGCACGGATAGCCGCCATCAATTCCATGCGATTATTTGTTGTTTCGGCCTCTGACCCGGACAGTTTTTTTTCAGTCCCGTTGAAGCGCAGCAAGGCACCCCAGCCTCCGGGGCCGGGATTCCCTCTGCATGCACCATCTGTAAAAATTTCAACTTGTGCCATTTCTTTTACAACTCCTTGAAGCTGCATCCCCCAGCCCTGGAACGATGCTCTTGTTCGGCCGCCATCGTGGTTTTATCGGCGTCAATGTCGAGACCTTCTTCCGCCCGACCAGGATGTACACCCCTCCCAGAATGGGCCATAATTTTGCACCCCAACGTTCCATAAACTTCATATGGCCGGACATAACAGACCTTCCAAACGGTGGACGGAAAAAGCGGTAATGTGTCGCCATCGTTTCAAACCCCAATAGTGCCAACCAGTCTTTCACCCTGTTTACTGTCAGGAGACGCCCATTCCACGGAGCTGATTTTCTGCCGACACTGAGAAGCCGTCTGAGCCCCCACAGACTGCGCGGATTAAACCCCAGGATAATCACATGACCTTCCGGAACAAGCACGCGCTCGGTTTCACGTAGCACCTGTCGTGGATCATTGGCGAAATCAAGCGAGTGATGCAACATAACCGTATCGATACAATCAGGCAGTATGGGCAAATGCTCCTGCTCCCCTACCAGATTTTTCTGGCGATAACCCGACTGTTCATAACCCAGAACAACCTTGTGCAGTATTCGGCTGGCATCAAGCAAGGAGGGTTCAACTGTGCCCATTTGCAGGATATGATAACCGAACAGATCCGGCAGGATCCTGTCCAGTTCCTGCTGTTCTTCATAGGCCAGCATTTGTCCCAATGAACTGCTGTACCAGTCAGACAGTTGCCGGATATCAGACAGGAAATGTTTACTCTCAACCCCTTTTTTCATTAAAGTCGAGCATAACATATTAAAATGCCTAAAATATAAACCGGGTCACTACTGTCCCGTTAACTTTATGAAGCACATATAAATGTGAGGATATGGAATCGGTAAGCCTGATCAAGACCGTCTGCCGCACGGACGCGGCAGCCG
>DRJK01000164.1 GCA_011052215.1 Gammaproteobacteria bacterium | reverse complement strand
TGTTTGTTTTCAATGGCTTGTAGTTCTTCCAGGAGCCTGACCGCCTCAAGCCCTGTCTCCAGTTCGGCAACGGCATTCAGATAGTTCGGCTGATTTTCAGGGCCCATCGGCCGGGTCAGATAAACACTGGACAGGCGTTTCAATCGGGTATCCGGTATTTCGTCCATGGACACGATCGCCATTTCCAGTTGCCTGGCAGGGTTGCCTGTATTACTGCCCAGACCGATAAAGGCACGCACTGACCTCATGGCTGTGTATTATTCCCCCTTTTCTTACGCCTGTTTCGTGATCGGGTCCCGGTTTTAATCATTTTTTTCTTTTCAGAAGAGCTCACCTCCTGAAACCGGGTCCACCAGTCGGCGACTTCCTGTTCCTCTTCCCCGCAACCGGCTCTCAGTAACAAAAAATCATAGGCCGCCCTGAAACGCGGGTGGGCCAGGAGCTTATAAGGCCGCATCCCGGACAGATAAACAAAGCGTCCCTGTAGTTGCCAGACCTCTCGCATAAATTGACTGAACCGTTTGGGAACCGACGTATATTTCGCCTGTTTTGACAGTATCCGGGTGATTGCCTTTTGCTGGGCGGGATACTCCGGCATATCCTCTTCATCCTGAATCTGCTTTGTCAGTAACCTGACAGGTTCCCACAAAATAGCTGCATAAAGAAATGCCGGGGTAACCGGTTTTCCCTCCTGCAGGCGCAGATCCGTATTTTTCATTGCCTGTGCCACCATCATATGCGGAAACCCCTGTTCCTCACCCGCAAGCACCTCCTCGGTCATCGGGTAAAGGCTTTCAAACAATCCATAATGACGCAGCATTTCAAATACCTGCAAGGCCTGACCAGATAAAAACAGTTTGACACTTTCATCAAACAGCCGGGATGGTGAAATATCACGTAACAGGCCGGCAAGTTCATTAATTGGCCTTTCCGTGTCCTCATGGATCTTAAAACCAAGCTTAACGGCAAACCGGACGGCACGTAACATCCTGACCGGATCCTCGCGATAGCGCTGCTCAGGATCTCCGATCAGCTTCAGAACACCATTCTGAATATCCTGCATGCCATTCATGTAATCCAGTACCGAGGAATCCTTGATATCATAATAAAGTGCATTGACGGTGAAATCCCTTCGTATTGCATCTTCCTCGATGCTGCCATAGACATTGTCTCGCAGGATACGTCCTTCATCTGATTGCATACGCTGCCCTTCGTCACCGTCACCCATGCCACGAAAGGTAGCGACTTCAATAATTTCCCTTCCATAAAATACATGAGCCAGTCGGAAGCGCCGTCCGATAATCCGGCAATTTCTGAACAGTGCCTTGACGTCTTCAGGTTGTGCGTCTGTTGCCACATCAAAGTCCTTGGGTTCAAGCCCCAGCAGCAGGTCCCGCACACCACCACCCACCAGACATGCCTGATAACCCGCCTTGTGCAGACGATACAGTACCTTCAGCGCATTTTCGCTTATATTGGATCGGGATATGGAATGTTCAGATCTGGGAATGGAACAGGCTACACCCGTTGCAGAGGCAGGTGTCTTCTGTAACCACTTTGAAACACGGCCTAAAATACCATCGGGATTCTTGTTTACCTTAGTCACTAATTATTATTGTATATCAAATGTTTGATTATGTAATAGCTTGGGAACCTCTGATATCATAACATCTCAAACACCAAAAAGGCGTGATGAATCGACAAAATCGTTGTTGTCATGAATTAATTTGAACTGACCTGCCCTGGTTTCATGCCAGCGTCACAAGGTAACGGACCTGCCAGGAAGGTATTTCCTTCATTATATCTGGGTAGTGGATACCTTCCGGGCCGCCTTTTCGCTCATTTTATCTTTACAGGTAAATCTGTCGCCATGACGGGAGCAGCCACCACACATATTTACCTGCATGTTGACATACCGGGGTTAGCTGGTAATCCGGCATTACCCTGCAGTCACTTCGTTAAAACGATTTTTTGGTCTTCAAGATAACCTGAAAGTTATCAATGGTAGCCGGGGCGCCAATCGGAAATGCAAAATCGAGATGCAGAACCTTTGCATCGCTGGAGCGTGTTATAACAAAACGTAAGCCAACCCCGACATCATACAATACCTTTCGGCTGTTTCCCTGGCCCCAGGCCGCCCCCGCATCTGCAAAAACTGCCGTACCCATTCTTACTGTTCTAAAGGGATACCAATCGAAGAAGTGTCTTTGTTCGACCGTTACCAGAAACGCCCTGTTGCCGGATTGATAGCGCACAGGATACCCCCTGAGTCCGGTATCGCCCCCCAATGTAATCTGCTCTTCGGCTTGCAGGTTCGATCCTGCCTCAAACTCGCCAGAAAGATAAAAATGGCTGTTATTGCTTTGCAGGTAGTGCCACTGGCCGCTACCCTTTACCCTGACCCCTTCAAGCGGTCCATTGCCCACAAATGAATTGACACCTAATGACAACAGACCCAACTGATTCAAAAATGGTCTGTACCCTTTATTGTAAGAGGCAGACAAGTATAAATAATCATTATCTGAACCCATCGATTCAGTTAGCGCACCCGCCTTGAACTTAAAATGATGTCCCAAAGAAATATCCTCAACAATACCCATGGTAGAAAAATTGGTTTTCTTTGTATATTTCTCTTCAAAATACTCCATCTCTACCCATGGGTAAGACAGTTTTCTGGTTGCCGGAATAATATTATAAGGCGCCACAGCGGAAAATTTTTTCTCTTCCACCGTCCAGCCGACACTGTAGCGGGTCGCCGTTTTTTTAACATTGCCATCGGACCAGCCATAAAAAATATTGAGTGTCTTCTCGTCTTCCCCTATTTTTCTGAAGATACTGCCATTCCGGTATAACGGAGTCTCCTGCTTGTTGATGGTAGCTGTCACCCCCCATGATTTTCGGCTATCCAGTTGGTAAAATGGTAATGTGTAACCAAAAACATACCCTTCACCATCGCTGTTGTCTTTCGCTGACAAATCCAGTCTTTTACGTGTCCCCATGAACAGCGGGTCTGTATAACTAAGCAGGCGCTCATCTCTGTCAATAGTATGATTAAAACTGAAGTTCAGGTCCTTGCCATAACCCATCAGGTTATGTTCCTGAATATCTAATCCATATTTGTTAAACCCGCCGGCACGCCCAAAAGACAGGCCCGGGGTCAGTGTCCAGTTATCATTTGTTTTGACCACAATGTCTACAACGTTTCCGCACACCTGACCCGGCCTGACCGTGACATCCTTGATATATCTATTGGCACGCAGCAGGCGTTCTGTTTCCTGTATAATGCGCTCATCATATTTATCACCCCTGGAAAACAGCAATTGGTACCCAATAATTTCGCGGCGGGTTTGTATATGTAATTTATTTGCAAGACGATGATACCAACGGTTCTCTTTTTTATCTGCCGGGTCAAAGATATTATTTGCATTGATTGTTATCTCACCAATAACCAGATCTTTAGCCAGGCTGTCCTCCTGCTGCCAGGGACGGCAGGGGCCGGCTTGCACCTGGCTGCTTATGGCAAGACCCAGTAATAAAAACAAAAAACAGGGGGTACTTTTTTCTGACATTAATTATTCCGTATAAACGCTGTATTTTCCCTGATAACTATCCTTTTGCTGTCATTGAATGTAACCTTATAATGTATGAAATACAACCAGCCCAAGCCGTGGACCAGGTAATATGCCGGTACAACAGAAGTCAGTGGTTGTGACTGCAAACTACGTTGGCATAAAACGAAGAATCGGTGCATTTGTTTATGATTTGTTTCTGTTGCTGGCCACGCTGATTTTTGCAACCGCAATCATCATGCCATTCACACAAAAAGCAATACATTCTGGCAGCGTTATATTCCAGATTTATATTTTTCTGATCATTTTTGTTTTTTATGGCTGGTTCTGGACACACGGGGGACAGACTCTGGGAATGCGTGCCTGGAAAATACGGGTTGAACTTGAAAATGGCCAGAACCTGAACTGGACACAGGCAGGCCTGCGTTTTGTGCTGGCAATTCTGACGTTTGGTGTTGGGCTGCTATGGTGTCTGTGGGATGAAAAGCACCGGGCTTTCCATGACCGCCTGGCCAGGACACAGGTCGTCCTGGTAGAAGAAAAATACGTGCCACCGGTCTAGTACTCTTTCAAGGTGATAAAACGCCAGGCCAGGTCCATATGCCGACACTTTTTTACTGGTATCTGATACCTTCAATTCCTAAATTACCTTCCTGAGCGCCAGAAAACCACCAACGGCAAACAAAATGCTGGGTAAAAAGGCACTGATCACCGGGTTAAAACCATAGCCTACGCCGATATAATTCAATGCCTCATTTAGCATGTGAAATCCAAGTCCGAGTAAAATGCCTACCAGCAAGCGTAACCCGGTACTGCTTGACCTGAGTGAGCCAAATACAAATGGCATGGCGATCAGTAACATGATCAGGGCCGAAAATGGCTTGACAACCTTCATCCAGAAGGCCAGTTCATACCTGGATGAATCAAGCTGGTTATCCTCAAGATATTGCACATACCGGAACAGTGAAAGCATTGACATGTCCATTGGCTTGACAGAAATCGAGTCCAGCATTTCCGGTTGTACCAACATGCCCCACTCAAGCGTGTCAAAATGTTTCTGGCTGAAAGAGCTGGATTTAAAAGCGGTGCGGGTGACATCGTTTAAATTCCACTTGTCCTTTGAATATGATGCGGAAGTGGCCTTGATCATACTTGAAAGATGATACTTTTTATCGAATGAATATATGGTTATGCCTGTAAGCCTGGCATCAGGATAAACCCTTCCGATCTGGGCAAAATTCTGTTTATTCTTCGACCACAATCCCTGGCCACTGCGTATGGACTTTGATGCAGACTGGGTTGTTATTCTCAACTCCTGTGCATATTGTTCCGCTGAGGGTGCCAGTACCTCTCCGATAAACAGACCGGCCAGCATTAATATGAGCCCCGCCTTCATAACAGACCAGGTTATCCTTGCGACAGATACACCTGCTGCACGTAAAATAACCAGTTCACTGCTACTGGCCAGATGCCCCATACTCAGCAGGGTACCCAGTAAAATAGATGTATGAAAAAGCACATAGGCCTTTCCAGGCAGTATAAATACCATGTATTCAATTGCCTTGATCACGGTATAGTTTCCGGACAGATCTTCCAGTTGATCAATAAATACAAAAAAACCTGACAATAATGTCAGGATCAACCAGACCAGCAAGGAACCTGCCACTACTGTGCGTCTTATATATCGGTCAATAATTTTCAAATTCTATCCACCCGAAAACCGATGACGTAACCAGCTGAACCCATACTGCCTTACCAGTATCAGCAAGGTTAACGACAGTATCGCAACATGGACCCAGGTGGCGCCTGCTATCAGTGGTATAGTCCCGTTCGCAATCCATGCCTTTGATATTGCCAGCAGGTTTGCGTACAAAACATAAATCAATACACCCACAAAGAGTCTCCCGAACTGACCTTGTCTCGGCTGAACCCTGGACAGAGGAACTGCCAGAAAGGCAAGTAATAAAATAGAAAGCGGAATAGCCGCTCGCCACTGGAGTTCTGCCCATGCTTCGGGTGTGCCAAGCGAAATTAATTTCAGGTTTGACATGGAATATATATCAGACTGGCGCGCCTTTTCCTTTTTGTCTGCAAATAAAATTGTGTGTCTGGAAAAGTTTACTTGCATGAAGTCCGTTTGCCCGGGTGTACCTTCATACCTTGAACCGTTATCCAGAACAATCAGTCTTTCTCCGGTATTATTATCGACCTCCATATGCGCTTTTTCAGCAACCATGAGGATATCGCGCCCCTTGTATTCTGTTCGTATAAATACATTCTGCATCCGGGTTCGATCATCCGACATGCCCTCCAGATAGATAATTCGATTTCCACTGACATGAAATTTTCCCGCACTGATACCCGTGAACTCCAGATTTTTCTCAAATTTTTTCAACAGAGAAAATTCAACATCGGCCGCAAGTGGCACCAGGTAAAAAGTCAGAATGGAAATCAGAATTGCCATTGGAACTGCAACGATAAAAATGGGTCGAAGCAGGCTGACTGTGCCGACACCGCATGCAGCCAGCGATGCCATTTCATGGTCCCGATACATTTTGCCAAATAACAGCAGGATAGAAATATACAGGGCCAGCGGCGTCAGGATAATCAGGTAACGGACAGAGGCCAATCCGATTATGATAAAAAGATAACTGCCCGGTAATGAACCGGATGCAACGTCGGCCAGATAGTGAACCAGTCGGTTACTGAGAAAAATAAGATATAAAACTATCGCTACACCGCCCAGCGTCTTCAACACTTCCCTGCTGATATATCTGTCCAGAATGGAAATCATATTTCCTCCGGGATAGAAAAGTTGTTATTTTGGCTGGAAAAATGCATTTTATGTAGTAAACTTCCAAAAACAGCAGAAAACTTTTTATCGCCTGGCCATATGACTGCCAAGAGTTGCTAACAAAATACACATGTTTCAATACTTTAACGGTCATTATACACCATCACCGGCATAGATAGATAATGGCATGTAAATAAATAATTTTTGGAGATGACATGGAATTTAGTGTTAAAAGTGGAAACCCGGAAAAACAGCGCTCTGCCTGTGTCGTTGTGGGTATTTTTGAGCCCCGCAGATTATCCCCGTCTGCCGAACAACTGGACAAGGCCAGTGATGGATATATCTCCAACCTGATCAGGCGCGGGGATATTGAAGGCAAATTGGGCCAGTCCCTGCTGCTTCACAATGTGCCGGGTACCTTGTGTGACCGCATCCTGTTGACTGGTTGTGGACGTGAGAGGGAGCTAAATCCTGACAAATACGGAAAAATTATTGCAACGGCGACCCGCGCCCTGAACGAAGGTGGTGCAATGGAAGCGGTTTTTTACCTGGCCGATATTAACATCAAGGGCCAGGATAGCGCCTGGAAGGCCAGCCAGTTGGTACTGACCGTGGAAGATGTTCTGTACCGGTTCGATCAACTCAAATCAGAAAAGGATGCCTTCAGAAGACCGCTACGCAAGATTGTCATCAGTATACCAAGCCGGAGGGAACTCGCCGAATGCGAAGAGGCCGTTCTTGCGGCCCAGGCCATTGCCAACGGTGTCATCACCGCCAAAGACCTGGGCAACTTGCCCGGTAATATTTGCACGCCATCCTACCTGGCAGATCAGGCCCGTAAACTTGCAAAAGAACACACCAACCTGACAACAGCGATTCTCGAAGAGTCCGATATGGAAGAACTGGGTATGGGTGCCTTGCTATCTGTCTCCCGTGGCAGCCGGCAACCAGCGAAGCTGATTATTATGGAATACCGGGGCGGGCTCGGGGATGAAAGCCCTGCGGTTCTGGTCGGTAAAGGTCTGACCTTTGATGCAGGCGGTATTTCGATAAAACCTTCCGAGGCCATGGATGAGATGAAATACGACATGTGTGGCGGTGCCAGCGTCATCGGCACATTGCAGGCCTGTGCAGAATTACAGCTTCCTCTGAATGTGACAGGCGTTATTCCCAGCTCGGAAAACCTGCCGGACGGAGACGCCAATAAACCCGGTGATATCGTCACCAGCATGTCCGGCCAGACCATTGAAATACTGAATACCGATGCCGAGGGTCGCCTGATACTCTGCGATGCCCTGTCCTACTGTGAACGCTTTGATCCTGCAGTGGTCATCGATATCGCTACACTGACCGGGGCCTGCATCGTCGCCCTGGGCCATCAGGCACAGGCCTTGCTGAGTAACCACAATCCCCTGACTCACGAGTTACTCAATGCAGGAAAACAAATCGGTGACCGCGCCTGGGAACTCCCCCTTTGGGATGAATACCAGACACAACTCGACAGCAATTTTGCCGACATGGCCAATATTGGTGGCCGGGCCGCGGGTTCAATAACGGCCGCCTGCTTCCTGTCACGATTTACCCGGAAGTACAAATGGGCCCACCTGGATATTGCCGGTACTGCGTGGAAAAGCGGCAAGAAAAAAGGGGCCACCGGCCGCCCTGTACCCATGCTGATGCAGTTTTTGATAAACCGGGTATGATAAACACGGGTTCCGGGTTAAACTGATCTGCGATGACCCGCATTGATTTCTACATCAGCAAGGACAAACAAAACGCAGCTCGCCAGCAGCTCGCCTGTCGTATTACCGAAAAGGCCTACAAACTGGGCAACCGGATCTATATTCACACCGAATCCAGCGAACAGACATCCCTGATAGATGACCTGTTATGGAAATTCAGGGATGGCAGCTTCGTCCCTCATAATAAAAGCACTGAAAACACCAGTAATCCCGCCCCCATCATCATCGGACACGATAAAGATCTGGCGCGGGAGGCCGATGTACTGATAAACCTGGCGCACGAAGTTCCCGGCTTTTTCAGCCAGTTCGAACGTGTCGCCGAACTGGTCAATGATGACCCCGGGTTCAAGACCCGGGCACGTGAGCATTATGCATTTTACCGTGACCGGGGTTATGAGCTAAATACACATAATTTATAATATTTCAGGCCTTTTATCATGAATACAAAACCGGAAACCAGGATACTTCACATCCCTTCTATTAATGTGGAAATACCCACGCTTGATGTTCTCCATGATCCATCCAGTAACCAGGAAGCCGTTGACAGTCTGGTCTCCAGATTATCCGAGGAGTTGCAATCCACCCTGCATCAACACCTTTACCAGGTGATGATCAAGGCCATGCATCAGGTCGTTCACAAGGAAACTCAAAAACTAACCGGCAAGGTTGAGGAAACGATCAGCGCCCATTTGCCGGAAATCATCAAGGCGGCATGCCAGCAAACCCCGTCTGATAAATAGACTTCAATTCATGGCTAATGGTCCCGTTAATTTATGAAGCACATAACAATGCGAGGACATGGAATCGGTAAGCCGGATCAAGACCGTCTGCCGCACGGACGCGGCAGCCGAGCCGCCATGGATGGCCTGTTTTACGTGTCTTGATCAGGCTTGCCGGTTTCATGTCCGGATTGCTCCATTTAGCCCGAAACGCTCTTGTCGCTTACATTTCAGCTGCATTTGTCATGAGTTAACGGGACAGCAGTGACCTCAATTACAGTAGTCTTCTGGTGAGAAAACCGGCCGGGGGTTATAATAACCAACGGATCACTCTTACCCATGCGTTTGAGTTGAAAAAAATAACTGTTTTTAAAATAAAAAGACTTGAGCTGAATGGATAAAACCTACAACCCCCAGGACATCGAACAACGCTGGTATCAAACATGGGAAGACAATGGCTTCTTCGCCCCTTCGGGTGAAGGTCATCCCTATTGCATCATGATCCCGCCCCCCAATGTAACCGGCAGTCTGCACATGGGACATGCCTTTCAGGACACGATCATGGACACCCTGATCCGTTACCACCGAATGTGTGGCGACAACACGCTCTGGCAGGCGGGGACTGACCACGCCGGCATCGCAACCCAGATGGTTGTGGAACGCCTGATAGAAAAAGATGGCAAAACCCGCCACGACCTCGGCCGGGATAATTTTACCAGCAAAGTCTGGGACTGGAAGAAACAGTCAGGCGGTACGATCACGCAACAATTGCGCCGCATGGGCGCATCTCTGGACTGGTCGAATGAACGCTTCACGATGGATGACGGCCTGTCCGCGGCCGTTAAGGAAGTCTTTGTCAGTCTGCACGAGGAAGGCTTGATCTATCGTGGCAAACGGCTGGTCAACTGGGACCCGGTACTCCACACTGCGGTCTCGGACCTGGAGGTTATATCCGAAGAAGAAACAGGTCATCTATGGCACCTGAAATATCCGCTAAAAGACGGTGGCCACCTGGTCGTTGCAACGACACGCCCGGAAACCATGCTGGGTGATTCGGCCGTCGCAGTCCACCCCGATGACGAACGTTACAAGCACCTCATTGGACAAACCGTTACCCTGCCACTGGTCGGCCGCGAAATTCCTATCATTGCCGACGACTATGTCGATATGGAATTCGGAACAGGTTGCGTAAAAATCACACCTGCCCATGACTTCAACGACTATGAAATGGGCAAACGCCATGATCTGCCGTTGTACAATATTTTTACCATTAATGCATGCATCAATGATGAGGCCCCGGCAAAATATCAGGGACAGGACCGTTACGAGGCACGTGATGTCATCGTTCATGACCTCAAGGAACTGGCCCTGCTGGACAGTATTGAAGACCATAAATTAATGGTACCACGAGGCGATCGCTCCGGTGCCGTCGTTGAGCCCTTCCTGACTGACCAGTGGTATGTAAAAATCGCACCGCTTGCAGAACCCGCCATCAAGGCCGTCGAGAATGGTGATATCCGCTTTGTACCGGATAACTGGAAAAACACCTATTATGAATGGATGCGCAATATCCAGGACTGGTGTATCAGTCGGCAAATATGGTGGGGCCACCGCATCCCTGCCTGGTATGATCTCGACGATAATGTCTACGTTGGTCGCAGTGAAAAAGCGGTAAGACAAAAACACGGACTGGGCGATGATATCATCCTCAGACAGGACGAGGATGTTCTCGATACCTGGTTTTCATCCGCGTTATGGCCATTCTCCACACTGGGCTGGCCTGAAAAAACAAAATCCCTTGATGCCTTTTATCCTACCAGTGTACTGGTGACCGGGTTTGATATTATTTTTTTCTGGGTCGCACGTATGATCATGATGGGAATCAAGTTCATGGATGAGATCCCATTCAAGGAAATTTATATTCACGGCCTCGTGCGTGATGCCGAGGGACAGAAAATGTCCAAGTCCAAAGGCAATGTTCTGGATCCGATCGATGTTATCGATGGCATTGACCTTGAATCACTGGTGGCAAAACGCACCAGTGGCATGATGCAACCACACCTTGCGGAACGAATAGAAAAAAGCACACGCAAAACCATGCCTGATGGTATCCCGGCATTTGGCACCGATGCTCTACGATTCACCTTTGCATCAATGGCAACAACCGGCAGGGATATTGTCTTGTCAATGAACCGCATCGAAGGCTATCGCAATTTCTGTAACAAGATCTGGAATGCAGCACGTTATGTCCTGATGAATACAGAAGGGCAGGACTGCGGACAGCAAGGCGGCCCGATGGAACTCAACAGCGCCGATCACTGGATCATCAGTCGTCTGCAGACAACGACTGATACAGTCAGAAAATCTATTGAAGGCTACCGCTTCGATCATGCTGCACAGGCTATTTATGAATTTACCTGGAATGAATACTGCGACTGGTATCTGGAACTTTCCAAACCGGTACTGTATAACAACGACAGCACTGATGAACAACTGCGCGGCACACGAAAAACACTGGTTCAGGTTCTTGAATCGCTACTAAGGCTCGCACATCCCATTATGCCCTTCATCACCGAGGAAATATGGCAACGTATGGCAACGCTGGCAGGCAAGACCGGCAAAACGATTATGTTACAGGAATACCCGACGTGTAATAAATCCAGCATCAATGATGAATCCGTTGCTGAAATAAAATGGGTCATGGACTTTGTTCTGGGCGTACGCAAGATACGTAGCGGAATGAATATTAAACCCGGCAAACCTTTACCTGTTTTACTACAGAACACGTCAAAACAGGATGAACAAAGACTTGATTCAGCCTTGCCTTACCTGAAGTCACTGGCAAGAATCGAATCAGTTAAGGTATTACATGAGACAGATGCCCCGGAATCTGCAACCGCCCTGGTTGGGGAAATGAAGGTATTGATACCGATGGCAGGCCTGATCGACGTGGCCGAGGAATCAGCGCGACTGACAAAGGAAATCGAAAAAAAGGAAAATGAACAAAAACGCATCGAAGGAAAGCTGGCTAATGAAAAATTTACCAGTCGAGCCCCTGCCAATATTGTCGACAATGAACGTCAAAAACTGGATGCATTAAAGGGAGCGGTCCAAAGCCTGAAGGAACAACTGGCAAGGATCAGGAAAATCTAGCCCGCATTTCTCACCGGGATCACGAAATCATATCAACGTTATGAAACACATATCAATGTGAAGACAGGGAATCGGTATAGCCAGATAAAGACCGCCTGCCGCAGGGATGCGGCAACCGAGCCACCATGGATGGCCTGTTTTACGTATCTTGATGGGTACACCGGCTTTATGTCCGTATTGCTCATTTCAGCTTGAAACATACGTGCCACTTACGTTTCATCTACATTCGTGACAGGTTAGTGATCCTGGATGTTGAACGGTTCAGGTATTGATTCCCTCACAAATTCAGTCACATGCAATAAGCAAATACAAAATCAGGCGTGATTTTTCAACATACAGCCAGTGGCAATACCTGATAAAAAATATTAGAATTTTAACTTATTATTTAATATACATAATTTATATTCTTCTCTTGCCAACTTGATATTTGTCGCTAGAAGTCATTGACCTGAACCATTAAAAATTCTATCCTTTTCTTGCAGTATACAATAAAAAAATCACATATTTGTTATTGAGGGGCATCGCGGTGGCGGGATATTCAAATGTTATCTCATGAATATCTGCAACCCGGCCTCCCTGAATATATTAAAATGACAAGCCACAACAATGTGGTTTGCATGACCGGTTTCACAAGGCCGTTAGCGCATGGCCTTCTCCCTTGGGGGCGCATAGCCCCCATTTTTTTGCCCGAATTTCAGACGACAATGTACTACCGCAGAACTAGACCCCTGCCGCACCCGTCACCAGACTAACGACAGTCCAGAGGATCAGAATAAAAACAACTGTCATGATAATCCCGACAATAATATACGCCGCAGGTCTGCCCCTGGCAAAATCACGCTCCCTGTTTTTACTGCTCTGCACCCCCGACATTGCAGCCAACACACTGAGCACTACCCTGAATATACTTATTTTACCTTCTGGTTCCGACATTGAACTGGCCTTTAATGTATTTATAAATGCAACCCCGTATTCATGCACGAATGAGCACCGGATTCTACAGGATACTGCCTTGATAAGGGAAATATTTTCAGGATGAAACACACCTGATAAAACCGGATTTTGTTGCAAACAACTGCATTGGTAAGACCGCCGGCACAGCATACGTTCCGGCCCCGTCATGGAACCACATCCTCCATCCCGGGGAAAAACTGATCTCACCACGCCGGTTTGCGATAACGTTAAAAGCCTTCTTAAGGGATCAAGGTACTCTCACGGAACGAATGGGTGGTGTCCACCTGCCCCCTTAAATGAGTTCAACATCAGAAATTATCTCAACGAGTGAAGGACCATTGTATTCAATTGCTGCGCGTAATGCCTCATCCAGTTCTTCAGCCGTATTTACTTGTACACCATATCCCCCGCAATTATTGGCAAATTCTGCAAAGGCAGGATTATGCAGCGCTGTTTGCCATACTTTCCAATGGCCCGCACGTTGTTCCTTGGAAATTTTGCCGAGCTCTGAATTATTTAACAGGACATGCGTTATATTCATGTTGTACTTCACTGCCGTTGTGAATTCGGCAAGGTATTGACAAAATCCACCATCACCACTAACAGAGATGACTTGCCTGCCTTTGTAACTATCAAGTGCTTGTGTGGCTGCCCATGCACCCATTGCGGCAGGAAAGCTGAAACCAATCGACCCAAGATAACCCGACATCAAAACATTTTGCCGTTTACATTCAAAATAGCGCCCGAAGGAATAAGTATTATTTCCAACATCCACGGTGATCACGGCATCCTCCGGACATTGCCTGCCAAGCGCGGCAAAAATAGCGGCAGAATTGATGCCTTTGCCGTTGTTTCTGAGTTCACGTCTCTGTTTTTCTTCACGCCATAATTGCCAATGGGTTACAAGTTCGCTACGTTGATCGACAAGGGACAAATTTTCCTTCAACTCAGCGAGCAGGCGCTTTACTGTGACACCGATTTCACCCCAGACAGGAACATCTACCGAATGGAATTTCCCCAGAGCCATTTGATCAAAATCCACTTGAATAATGGTTTTATTGGCAGAAATACCGGTGTGATCAGAAAAAGAAGCACCGAACACAATCAGCAGGTCGGATTCGCTCATGCAACCACTGGCCACGGGTGTACCGCTCCGCCCGAGAACACCTGCTGCCAGGGGGTGGTCATCTGAAATTTGACCTTTTGCCTTGAATGTTGTGATTATCGGTGCGTTAAGGCGTTCAGCCAAGGCAATGATCCCGCTCATGGACGTGCTGGCACCATATCCGACGATTATTGCTGGACGCACAGAGATTGCAATTTGTTCAACCGCTTGACGAACTGACTGCTCCGATGGCGCAATATCTGTTTTAGCCAGTCTTCCAGACGGAGTCGATGATTTTTCTTCCTGTTGTGCCTCGATAACTTGCACTTCATCGGGAAAAACAAGATGCGCAACATCACGTTCGACACGGGCATGCTTAAGCGCCAGCGTCATCAATTCTGCATGTTTACTGTTAGGCAAGATCGTTTGACTAAAACCGCTTACCGCTGCAAAGGCATCGGCCAAATTGATTTCCTGAAATGCCCCGGGACCAAACACCTGGGTATTCACTTGCCCGGTCAATGCCAGTACCGGGGCGCGATCAACCTTGGCATCCCATAAACCTGTCAGAAGATTAGTTGCACCCGGCCCGGCTATTGTGAGGCACGCCGCCGGTTTCCCCGTAAGCTTTGCATATCCTGAACAAGCAAATGCTGCCGCCCCTTCATGGCGAATTCCGATATAGGTCAGATTGCCTTTTTCTTCCTGGATCCTGATGGCATCGGCCAAACCCAGGTTTGAATGCCCAACCATACCGAACACATGAGTAACACCCCAATTGACCATCGTTTCGGCCATCACATCTGATATTGTTCGCACATGCTGATCGCGTTCTTTTACTTGTACGTATATGCCATCGTCACGTTCTTCGACCGGATAAATATCAACACCATCATCAAAACCTGCGGGCGACTTTCCCGTAAGGGGGTGAAAATCCCAACCATGCCAGGGGCATCGCAAGGTGCACCCTTTATCTTCGGCACATACGATTGTCCCTTCACCTAACGGCCCGCCTTGATGCGGGCATGCATTATCCAATGCACCGTACTGTTCATTAAAACGGGTTAGCGCAATGGTTTTACTACCCGCCTGTACAACACGCACGTCACCTTCCTGCATATCGTGATTATTGGCTACCTTATACCATACTGTTTGCAAACCTTGATCGGCATCATAGTCTTCTGCCGTAATTGCTTTATGGCTACCATCACAATAAGGCGGTTTCCTGGTCTTCTTGCACTGACATAAGTAATACTTGTCATCACGATCGACACTGAAAACCATTGGTGTAAAATTGGTGCCTTGATGAGAGCCATCGCAGAAGGGTTGATTACGCGATAGCCCACAACTGCACCAGTAATAATCTTCACCATTTTCAAGCATAACGGCAATGGGTTTTGTATCGGCTATTTTGGGTTTTCTCACCGGGCTGCCTTCTTATGAGTATTTGTTGCAAAAAAAACGGGTTCTTTAAATGTCCTTTTAAAGAACCCCGGTATTATACCAGTTTATAACCTCGGGTCGATGTGCATAACTTCATTTCTTCTCCTTGCGTTCATTTGGAATGGCTTCCATCACAATACGGTTGATCCCCCGTTTTCTTGCAGCCACATAAATAAACCGTGTCGGTTTTTTCAGCAGTAAATGCAACCGGCTGAAAGTCTGTGCCCTCGTGTGAGCCATCACAATAGGGTTGATTTTTACTGCGACCGCAAGAACACCAGTGATAGGTTTTACCTTCCTCCACATCGGCTGTATAAGGGGCATTTTGTGGGCTGACAGGTTCAGACATAACTTTCTCCTTTCAAGTAATAAACAACATGAAATTAAATATCGTTCATAATATTGTTGACAAATCAGGCATAACTTTTTTTTGTTAATTAATATCAGTGATGAGAGGCATAACGTCAGATATGATACTAAAACCTGCCAGGGTAAAGTCCACGGCGCACGTATTCCAACCCGCTATCAGTGCACCACCAACTTCTCATGCGATGACCCCCGACAAATGCCCCGGGTAATCCCATTGCCTTCAAGCATCCTTGAGCGGCTTCAGGAACCAGTATAAATAGACTGCACAGATATAAAAGCAGATAATTTCGACTATATCTATCTAATATCTAGATAGGATATCTTCTATAAAGGGTGCTCGAGTCAATCTGAAGCAATGGCGAGCACTGCAAGCGGTGGTGGATCAGGTTGTGTTCACGGCGACCCCACAGGTTCCTGGCCTGCTAATCCGGAAGGAGATAACACCGTCCTACTCTTCATTCATATCCCTGGCAACCCGTGTACCCTCTGCTACATCAACAAGGCGTAGCAGGATGGCGCCTGCAGCAAACAGGATAATAATCGAAAGCATACCGAGACGATGATTGTCTGTCGCGACAACCACCCAGCCAATCAATATCGGCCCCAGGACAGCGGCAAATTTACCCAGCATATTATAGAACCCGAAAAATTCAGCAGAATATCTCGAAGGGATAAGTCGTGCGTATAACGAGCGACTGAGTGACTGCACCCCGCCTTGCACCAGTCCGATTAATGCGGCAAGGGCATAAAATTCCCAGCTTGAATCTATTTTGTATGCCCAGACAATAGCAATCATATACACAACAATCGCAATCTGAATACCTGCCTTGGGGCCAACCTTCTCACCCAGGCGTCCGAACAGGATAGCGGAAGGAAAACCGATAAATTGAGTCAGCAACAACGCAGTAATCAGCGCCGAGCTATCCAGGTTCAGGGCAAGGCCATAGTCCACGGCCATTCTGATGATGGTATCGACCCCATCAATATACAACCAATAGGCCAGCAGGAATATGCAGACAACTTTAAACTGTCTGATTTTACTGAATGTCCGTGCAAGTTGACTGAATCCTGCAATAACAGCGGATAACCCTGCCTGTCTGTTGCCCGGGCTAGGTGGCTCTTTTACAAACAATAGAACCGGGAGTGAAAATACTGCCCACCAGAGTGCAACGAACAAAAATGAAAGCCTGATTGCAGACGAGGCATCCGCCAGACCGAATGTCGATGGTGATTGTGCCATCCAGACAGACAACGCAAATATTGAACCTCCACCAATATACCCCAACGCATAACCCAGTGCCGAGACTCTGTCCAGTTTGTCCGCAGGTGCCACGTGTACCAGCAGTGAGTCCGAAAAACTGACCCCTCCGGAAAAGCCGATCGTTGCTGTAACATAGATTGCCACGGCCCATTGCCAGCTACCCTGCGACACCAGGTACAGACCCGCACACATCATGACCCCCAGAAATGTAAACAGGAATAAAAACCGTTTTTTTGCGCCGGCCTGATCGGCAATGGAACCCAGCACGGGCGCAAGCAGGACAATGGCCAGGCTGGCTATGGAATTGGCCAGGCCAAGTTGATACGTACTTTCCTCGGCAGTCAGACTACTTGCCCAGTATTGCTTGAAATACAACGGGAAAAACCCGGCCATAATGGTTACAGCATAGGCCGAATTGGCCCAGTCATACAGGGCCCATGAAATGATCTGCTTGTTCTTTTCTTTATCGGTCGTGTTCATTGGCCAGCGTCACGTAGTCGATTTTTCCGCTTGCCAGTATCGGCAGATTATCTACAATCTGCACGGTCTTTGGTATATGTAAATCACTCAACCCGTCTTTCCTGGTTTGCCTGGCCAGTTTCTTGCGATCAGCATCCTTGTATTCGGTAAACAGAACCAGTTGTTCTCCCTTCGAAGGATCCGGCACGGATATCACCGCATGCAATGAGTCAGGCCATGTATTGGTAACCATATTTTCAACAGCAGCCAGGGAAACCATTTCACCCCCTATTTTGGCGAAACGTTTGGCTCGACCACGAATAAACACATAACCTTCATCGTCAACATCGACAATATCGCCCATATCATACCAGCCCTCACCAAACTCTTCAGTTGCAGGGGGTACTATTTCACCCGGCCGGTCCGCTATCAGGTAGCCCTTCATAATATTGGGTCCTTTCACATGCAGGCTTTTGCCGTGATCTATTCCCGGAATATCGACCAGGCGGTATTCAACACCAGGCATAAAATGCCCCACTGATCCCCGGCGATAAGTCAATGGACTATTGGTAGCCAGTACCGGGGAGGTCTCTGTGGCGCCATAACCCTGTAGTATCCTGATACCGAACTTCTCCATCCATATCCTTTCAGTCTGCCCGGTCAGGGGTTCGGCCCCGGCAAAGGCGTAACGAATGGAGTGAAAGTCATAGGGGTGCGCCTGTTGTGCATAACCGGTCAGGAATGTATTGGTTGCAAATATAATACTGGCATCAATCTCGTAGGCCAATTCCGGAATGATCTTGTAATGCAACGGTGAAGGGTACTGGAAAAACCGGATTCCCAGGATGATTGGCAATAATGTACCTGCGGTCAGGCCAAAGGAATGAAACATCGGCAGGAAATTAAGCAAGACATCCTTGAGACCAAGATCGATAACACAGGAGACCTGCAAGCTGTTAGACAACAGGTTGGCATGACTCAGCGCCACCCCCTTGGGAAGACCCTCTGAACCGGAAGTAAATAAAATGATGGCAGTATCATCCGGTTGTACATTTCCAGCCTTCTTTTGGTAATAGGACCGGGCAAAAAACGAGATAACAAAACCTTCCAGCCTGGCCTTTAAAGACAGACTGTCGGCTACATCTTCAAGATATCGGACCTCTGCCAACTCATTCATTGCCATCAGCAATTCCTCAAAACCGCCTTCCTTGATAAATTTGCGTGAGCTATAGATACGTTTTATTCCTGCATTATTGATACAGCTCAGCAATGCCGTTTCCCCTGCCCCGTAATTCAACATGGCCGGACAACAGCCACGAACATGGATGGCATAGATCATCACAGTCCCGGCGATGCTTGTGGGTAGAAAGATACCAATTGTTTCTCCGGGGTTTGTTTCTTTCTCAAGATAGCGACCAAGCAGTATTGCCCTGGTAATCAACTGGTTGTAACTAAGTGGTTTACGTTTGAGATCCTCGACAATTTTTCTCCGGCCCCCATATTTTTTTCGGGCGTCGAGCAACGATTCAAACAGGGTCAGCCTGGCATCACCTGACTGAAATTTCATTTCCCTCATCAAGGCGACCAGAAACTCCACTGCGGCGTTACGTTTGGCCTGGCCCTTCAGGTATGAAGGCAGTTCCATTTTGACGGGCTCCAGAAGTGTTAGTGTGATCTTCGGGAAAAAACGTCGCTGAACTGAATCACCCACTTTACTGAAACAGGTATGCTGGGCACCTTCTATATAAACCGGCAGTATAGTCGCACCGGATTTATCCAGCACCATACCAGTGGACTGATAGACCTTCATCAGCGAATTGGTATTGGTAATCCTGCCTTCAGGAAACAGCAGGATCTTGTTATCCTGCACGAGAAAATCGATCAGTTTTTTCAGTGATAACGGGTTATGGGTATCGATGGTGTAGTAGTTCAGCACATTGATAAACGGCCTCGCCCACCATCGTCTTGCTGTGTGTTCATCAATGGCATAGCCGATTTCACCCGGCATGAAAAGCTTCACCAACAGTGAATCGAGCAGGGATGCATGATTGGCAATCAACAGAACCCTGCTGCCTGCCTTGTTGAAATTCGGCAGGCCACGCACCTCTACGCGAAAAAATAATTTAAGGGCAAAACGTAATAATATATTCAGCATAAAACGCCATCAGGGACAGTCGATAACATTCAGACTAGCAATATTCCGGGGGTTTGGGTATATGAAAGGTTACATTTCAGCGGATTTTTTTGGTTTATTAACAAACTGATAGTGCAGGTCATTGTCTGAAAATACAGCATTAGACAATTCTAATTTGTGAATCCCGGGCCTCTTTAAACAAAACCGTTTGCAATATCGTATCCGGGTGAATTTTCGGCCGAAAATTCACCCGGATAATATTGATGAAACATTAATAAACACGGCTTCCTAACCCGAAACCCCATGCTCACGTGTTGCATGAAACGCTATCTCGGGCCAGCGTTCCATAGTTAACTCCAGATTTACCCGCGTTGGCGCGATATAGCTCAGGCTGCCTCCACTATCAATGGCAAGATTACCCGCTACCTTGTTTTTAAACTCCTCCAGCTTTTTCTCATCCTGACTGCTGACCCACCTGGCCGTTACAACATTAACATTTTCAAATATGCATTCAACATTGTATTCGTGCTTGAGCCTGAATGCCACTACATCAAACTGCAGGACCCCGACCGCACCCAGGATCAGGTCATTCCTGTTCAGGGGTCTGAATAACTGTGAGGCCCCTTCTTCACATAGCTCTATCAGGCCTTTTTGCAGGGCCTTCATCCTGAGCGGATCTTTTAGAACTACCCGCCTGAACAGTTCCGGGGCAAAATTGGGAATACCGGTAAACTGCAATTCTTCGCCCAGTGTAAATGTATCACCGATCTGAATCGTTCCATGATTATGCAGGCCGATAATATCACCCGCAAAGGCCTCCATCACCTGGCCACGTTCACTGGCCATGAATGTTATTGCATTACTTATTTTGACATCGCGGGCAATTCTGACATGCCGTAATTTCATCCCCTCGCTAAAACTTCCTGAGCAAATACGCATGAATGCTATCCGGTCACGATGTTGCGGATCCATGTTAGCCTGTATCTTGAACACAAACCCGGTCAATTTGTCCTCATCGGCCTCAACCAGCCGGTCGAGTGTTTTTCTTGGCTGTGGTGCAGGTGCGTAATCTGAAAATGCTTCCAGTAATTCCTGAACACCAAAGTTGTTAATGGCAGAACCAAAAAATACCGGCGTCAGCTCGCCTGCCCGATAGGCATCCAGATCAAACTCGTGACTGGCGCCCTGCACCAGTTCTATTTCCTCTCTCAGCTCTGCTGCCCGATCACCGAGTATCTCGTCAAGGCGTGGATTATCAAGACCTTCAATGACTTCTCCCTGCTGTATTTTCCCGCCATGGGTTGCACTGTAAAGATGAACATTATTTTCTTTCAGATTATAGACACCTTTAAACTGCTTACCCATACCGATGGGCCAGGTAATCGGCGCGCATTTGATGTCCAGAATATCCTCAACCTCGTCCAACAACTCAATCGGGTCGCGCCCTTCGCGGTCAAGTTTATTGATAAATGTTATTATTGGAGTCGTCCTTAAGCGGCAAACCCCCATCAGCTTGATGGTACGGTCCTCAACACCCTTGGCACAATCAATGACCATTAGTGCCGAATCTACTGCCGTTAGTGTCCGGTACGTGTCTTCAGAAAAGTCCTCATGGCCTGGCGTATCCAGCAGATTCATGATCTTGCCCTGAAAGGGAAACTGCATGACCGATGATGTCACCGAAATGCCACGTTGCTTTTCCATTTCCATCCAGTCAGAGGTGGCATGACGATCCGATTTTCTGCCTTTGACAGTACCGGATTGTTGTATCGCACGCGCGAACAACAGCAGTTTTTCAGTCAATGTTGTTTTACCGGCATCGGGGTGGGAAATAATCGCGAAAGTACGGCGTTGGCTAATGGATTCCTGGATGGACATGGCTACCTGATGTTGCCTGAAAACGCGTTATTCTACATCAGTCCCGGCAGAAAATCCGTATGACGGCACATTTCCTACAGATTCAGCGCCATAATCAAGGCATCTTCACGGCCATTATGGCCCGGGTAATAGGCCTTGCGACTGCCCACTTCGCAAAAACCCATATCATGATAAAGCGCAATGGCGACCTTGTTGGATGGACGCACCTCCAGCAGGATAATCTCATTTGTCATCCGCCTGGCCATCGTCAGCATGTTCTCCACCAGCAATCTGCCCAGCCCTGACCGCTGGGATTCCTGCCTGATGCAAATATTTAAAATGTGTGCTTCACCAACGGCATCGGACATGACGCTATAACCATGTATCTCGCCATCCTGCTCGAGTATCTGACAGATATAACCCACTCGCAGACAATCCCTGAAAATACCGATAGTCCATGGATGGTCGTAGGCGAGCTGCTCTATCTCAATGACCCGATCAAGGTCATCCTCCACCAGGGTACGAATCCGCATTGCCCCGGGTTGCAATATGGCACTCATGATTTTTCACCCTGAATGATTTCTATAACAGCCTGAAAATCAACCCAGGCCTTGCGTTTTTCCAGCGGTGATCTCAATAAATAGGCCGGATGGTATGTGACCAGTACCGGCACATCTATCACCGGACAGGTATGTAACTCACCACGTAAACGTCCCAGACTGATATCTGTCTTAAGCAGATTGTGCGCGGCAATCCGGCCAAGGGCCACAATCAGCTCCGGCTTGATCAAATCAATCTGGCGTCTCAGATAAGGCTCACAACACACCACCTCATCAAGATGTGGATCACGATTATTGGGGGGACGGCATTTGAGTATGTTGGCAATAAACACCTGTTCTCTTTTAAAGCCGATGGCAAATAACATCTCATCAAGTAATTTACCGGCCCGGCCAACAAACGGCTCGCCCTGCATATCCTCGTCCGCACCCGGCGCCTCTCCA
Source organism: Gammaproteobacteria bacterium (assembly GCA_011052215.1). Classification (GTDB taxonomy): domain Bacteria; phylum Pseudomonadota; class Gammaproteobacteria; order JAADHQ01; family JAADHQ01; genus JAADHQ01. The sequence goes on along the minus strand of DRJK01000164.1, from coordinate 5,762 downwards.
ATAAACATCACCCTCGCACTTTCACTGCCGACACCAAACACCGGGTTCGTTCGGGTCTCATGCAAACCACAAGACTGGCAGGCCACGACTCTTTCCTTCAGGGCCTGCCAGTCCAGATTTGAAATATCCCGCTCAGCGGCCAAGGGTTGTGGCATAACGTCCGCACTAATTGTTTTCACATCACTGCCAACAGCCGCCTCATCAACAATATTGACTTGATCATTATCACGGGAAAATTCCGCCATGCGTGGCTCCCACTGCTGTATGCCCATGGCCTGTAAATATCGATGTCTGATCTCTTCCCGCAAAATATCGAACCCTATACGTCACCCGACTGGGGATGCTCTTTCTCCTGAAATTGCCCGATCTTGTTCAGGGCATTGATATAGGCCCGGACCGAGGCAACAACGATGTCGGTATCCGACCCCTGCCCGTTGACAATGCGCCCTTCCTTTTCCAGACGAACCGTTACTTCACCCTGGGAGTCCGTTCCGCTGGTAATATTATTCACCGAGTAAAGCTGAAGTTCTGTCTCGCTATGGGCAATTTCCTCAATGGCCTTGTACGAGGCGTCCACTGGCCCACCCCCGGTTGAAGTGGCATTAAATTCCTTGCCATCAACACTCAGGGTAATTGCCGAAGATGGCGTTTCACCTGTTTCCGAACAGACCTTCATTGACACCAGTTTGATGTGCTCGTTCTCTGCCTCAAGGTTGCTCTCGGTGACCAGGGCCTGCAGGTCTTCATCAAATATTTCGTGCTTCTTATCTGCAAGATCCTTGAATCGTGCAAAGGCATCATTTAACTCTTCCTCGGAACCAAACTCGACGCCGAGCTCATTCAGCCGCGTCTTGAATGCATTTCGCCCCGAGTGCTTACCCATGACTATTCTGTTGGCAGACCAGCCAACATCTTCAGCACGCATGATTTCGTAAGTCTCGCGGCTTTTCAACACACCATCCTGATGAATACCCGATTCATGCGCAAAGGCATTGGCCCCCACAATTGATTTGTTTGGCTGAACCGGAAACCCGGTAATATTGGAAACCAGGCGTGAGCAGGTCACAATTTGCGTGGCATCCAGTGTGCTATCGCAATCAAACATATCCTGGCGTGTGCGAACCGCCATAATCACCTCTTCCAGTGCGGCATTGCCAGCGCGTTCGCCCAGGCCGTTTATTGTACATTCAACCTGACGGGCACCATTCAATACCGCCGACAGGGAGTTGGCGACTGCCAGCCCGAGGTCGTTATGACAATGAACAGAGAATATCGCCTTGTCAGAGTTGGGTACTTTTTCAATCAATTGCCTGATCAATCCACCAAACTGGTACGGCAGATTATAGCCCACTGTATCCGGTATATTGACCGTCGTTGCTCCTGCGTCGATCACGGCCTCAAGCACACGACACAAAAAATCGATGTCAGAACGCCCTGCATCTTCGGGTGAAAATTCAATATTATCGGTATACTGCCTTGCCCTTGTAACCGCCCTGACAGCCTGCTCTACTACGTGTTCGGGCTCCATACGCAGTTTCATCTTCATGTGGATCGGAGAGGTGGCGATAAAGGTGTGAATACGCGATGAGTTGGCCGGCTTCAGCGCCTCACCTGCCCGGTCAATGTCCTTGTCCAATGCCCTGGCCAGACCACATATTGTGCTGTCAGTGACCGCGCTTGCCACACTTTTCACCGCCTCGAAGTCACCCGGACTGGCGATCGGAAAACCTGCCTCGATGACATCGACATGCATACGCTCAAGTGCCTTGGCGATGCGCACCTTTTCATCACGCGTCATAGACGCGCCGGGGCTTTGCTCGCCATCCCGCAATGTCGTATCAAAAATAATTAATTTGTCTTTGCTGCTCATAAACCTGCTCCATATCATATAGCATTTTAACCCAGGCCAATGCCTTTGGGTATGCGCTGATTTTTTAATGCCTATAAATGCGGTGTGGCCCTCGCCAGGGGGTCAAATATGCTGCCTTACGGCAGTAGGAGCAATGCAGACAGGGGAAGCGCAGGCATGGATTTATACCAGGACAGGGAATCTGCCTGATGAAAACGGTCTTGCCTGTGATCTTGTGAATACGACATAAATTAAATATAGCGTGAAAACCCGGGTTTGCCAAGCCGGAATTATTCAGCCGTCTATTCGGCCGGTTCTTTTTCGGATTTTTTCTTACGCCTGAGAAAAAACTGTACCGGACCAGACAGTGCATAAAGAAGAAAAACGCCAAAAAATACCTTGGGGGGATCAATGGTAACCAGGATAAATATCAGCACCACGACCAGTATACCGATAAAGGGCACCTTTTCCTTGCGGTTATTATCCTTAAAACTGTGATACAGGAACGGGCTGACCATTAACACCCCCGCCAAAACAGTAATCAGAACCGAAGGTATCAGCAACCATGTTTCACTTCCCTTGTAGTTCAATTCATCGAATACCCAGATAAAGGAAACCACCAGGGTGGCCGCTGAAGGACTGGCAAGACCCATAAAATATTTTTTGTCCAGTTTGTCAATTTGCACGTTAAACCTTGCGAGACGAAGCCCTGCCATCGCCGAATAGAAAAAGGCCGCAAGCCAGCCAAATTTTCCCCATTGTTCTCCCAGATCAACCAGGCTTACCAGTGACCACTGGTACATCACCAGCGAGGGGGCAAGACCAAATGACACCATGTCGGCAATACTGTCGTACTGCGCACCAAACTCACTCTGGGTATTGGTCATACGCGCAACCCGACCATCAATGCCATCCAGTAACATCGCAACAATGACTGAAATTGCCGCTGCAGTAAAACGCCCCTGCATGGCCAGAATAATTGCATAGAAGCCCGCAAACAGACCTGCCGTGGTAAACAGATTAGGGATCAGGTAAATGACCTTTCTGGGTTTTTTTTCAACACCCATATCCTCTTTGTCCTTCATTATTTCGTCATCTGTCATAGTCAAATAAATAATCACATTGCAAGTAATAAGTTATCAAGTTGCAGGAGCGGCTTTAGCCACGAAAGCTGGCTGAGCAATGCTTTGCGGCTAAGGCCGCTGCTGCGATTTTTCTCCATGCCTCAACAGGGCAAGCACATGGTTTCCACTTTTTACAACATCATCAACCTTAACCATGATTTTTGAACCCGTCGGAATAAACAACTCAACGATCGAACCAAACGGGTTAATGCCGCAGCGCTGTCCCTGTCCTGTTCTTTCCCCCGTCTGAACCGAGTAGCGGGGATAGAGTATTTTCGCTGATTTATACATAGATAATACTATATTATCTCCTTCATCAGACCGTATCCAGCCACTTATTTGTGTGTCCTTGATTTGCCCGGTGGACTCCGGGAATGTATCACCCGGTACAAGAAGCCATCTATTCTGCATCTTTCCCTCCATCGGGCTTCTGACCCTGAAGATGCCCCAGCAACTCATTTTTAACACTATCCTGATAGATTCACCCGGGAAAAAGGGATTATTTACCTGTTCAACAGAAATGACCCTGGCATCCACCGGTGAAACAACAGCCAGGGGCTGGGCCGGGACTACCCTTTCGGGGTCCCTGAAAAGAAAAGCGAGCAAAACGGTCAGCAGCCAGAAAGGCAGGGCAACAAAATCATTGTATACAGCGCTGGCAAGACTGGCCAATATGACCAGTATTAACAGGGTCAACCAGATCTCACGGGAAATCAGGGGGTAGTGTCTACCTGCCATAATCTATCGCCCGGATAAAACGGGACATACTCCCGTTACTAGTTTTTACTCTTGTCGACCAATTGGTTGGCTGTAATCCAGGGCATCATGCTACGCAACCTGGCCCCCACCTGCTCAATCGGGTGTGCGGCATTATTCCTGCGACGGGCCGTCATTTCAGGGTAATTGGTCTGCCCCTCCATGATAAAACGCTTGGCATAGTCACCTGACTGAATATTTTTCAAGGCCTCTTTCATCGCCCGGCGACTTTGGCTATTGATAATCTTTTCACCAGTCACGTATTCACCATACTCGGCATTATTCGAAATGGAGTAGTTCATGTTGGCGATACCGCCCTGATACATCAGGTCAACAATCAACTTTAATTCGTGCAGGCATTCAAAATAAGCCATTTCAGGTGCGTATCCCGCCTCGGTCAAGGTCTCAAAACCGGCCTTGACCAGTTCAACCGCACCACCACAAAGGACCGCCTGTTCACCAAACAGGTCGGTTTCTGTTTCGTCCTTGAATGTGGTTTCGATAATGCCGGTTCGGCCACCACCAATAGCTGAAGCGTAGGACATGGCAATATCCCGGGCCTTGCCGGAAGCATCCTGAAACATGGCAATCAGGTCAGGAATGCCGCCGCCATTGACAAATTCGTTACGAACGGTGTGCCCCGGTGCCTTGGGTGCAATCATGATGACATCCATATCTGCCCTCGGGGCAATCTGGTTATAGTGGATTGCAAACCCGTGTGCAAATGCCAGTACGGCACCTTTTTTCATATTAGGCTCGATGCTGTCTTTATACAGTGCAAACTGGAACTCATCTGGCGTCAAAACCATAACGAGGTCGGCCCCTGAAACCGCATCGGCAACATTCCTGACTGTCAGCCCGGCCACCTCGGCCTTGGCCACTGAGGCAGAGCCTTCACGCAAGCCGACGGTTACATCCACTCCGGAATCTTTCAGATTATTGGCATGTGCATGCCCCTGTGAGCCATAGCCCAGAATGGAAACCTTCATCCCCTTGATTATGGATAGGTCTGCATCTTTATCATAATAAATATTCATGGTTTTATCTGTCACACCCCGGGTAATTTTAAAAAAATTTAAAGACTTAATACTTTCTCGCCACGCGCTATACCAATGATGCCGGACCTGACCAGCTCCAGCACCTGTATCTTGCTCAGATTCTCGATAAAGGCATCCAGCTTGGAACCTGAGCCAGTCACCTCGATGGTATAGGTCTCATCACTGACATCGATAATCCTGCCCCGAAAGATATCCGAAAATCGTTTTACCTCTTCTCTTTCCTGCGGGTTGGTAGCACGGACCTTGACCAGCATCATTTCGCGCTCAATATGGATGCCTTCGGTCATATCCTGCAACTTGACCACATCAATAAGCTTGTTGAGCTGCTTGGTGATCTGCTCGACGATTTCCTCGGTACCACTGGTCACCAGTGTCATTCTGGATAATGATGGATCATTGGTCGGGGCAACGGTCAAAGACTCAATATTATAACCGCGTGCAGAAAACAGGCCGGCAACACGTGAAAGCGCCCCTGCCTCATTCTCGATCAAAATAGAAATTATATGTCGCATCACCTTACACCAGAATCATTTCATTCAGCCCTGCGCCGGCCGGAATCATGGGGTAAACATTTTCCTCACTGTCTGTAATAAAGTCCATAAAAACAACACGATCTTTCATTTTCATTGCATCACGCAGTGCGCCCTCAACATCACCCGGCTTTTTAATCTGAATACCGACATGACCGTAGCTCTCGGCCAGCTTGACAAAATCTGGCAACGATTCCATATATGACATTGCATAACGGCCCTGATAGAAAAATTCCTGCCATTGCCTGACCATACCCAGAAAACCATTGTTCAGGGTAATGATCTTGATCGGCAAGGCATACTGCTTAAGGGTCGACAGCTCCTGGATACACATCTGAATACTGCCTTCACCCGTGATACAGGCAACTGTTGCATCCGGGTGTGCTATCTGTACCCCCATAGCCGCGGGTAGTCCGAACCCCATCGTACCCAGTCCGCCTGAATT
>DRJK01000163.1 GCA_011052215.1 Gammaproteobacteria bacterium | reverse complement strand
TTGCCGCTTACATTTCAGCTACATTCGTCATGGCTTAACGGGACAACAGTGAAACTTATCCAGAGGGACTTTCAAAAGGTTCATGATTTCATGAAAAAGTATCTACGGTCGTAGTTTGTTGCGGTTCCAGAGTACCTCGGATTCACCTTCTGACCGTGACAGTACACGGGCAATCACAAATAGCAGGTCTGACAACCTGTTCAGATAAGTCAGGATATACCGGTTTACCTCCTGTTCCTTGTTCAGGCTCACGCAGCGTCGTTCGGTACGTCTGCAAACACTACGTGCAAAGTGACAGCAGGAAGTGGCGGTTCCACCGGAGGGTAAAATAAATTCCTTCAGGCGCGGGAGAGCCTTATTCAGGTTATCCAGTTCCAGTTCAAGCTTTTCAGTGTGTCGTTTTGTGATCATAACGTGTTCAGGAATGGCCAGCTCGCCACCGAGATCAAACAGGTCGTGTTGTATCAGGATCAGAATATTCATGCAGTTATCAGGGATGTCATGACTCATTACCATGCCAACGATGCTATTGAGTTCATCGATGCAGCCGATTACCTCAATACGCATGCCATCCTTGTCAATCCGGCTGCCATCAGCCAGACCAGTAATACCGTTATCGCCGGTGCGCGTATAAATTTTTGTCAGGCGGTTTCCCATCGCATTAACTCTCGGTCAGTTTGTAAATAACGGGTAGTATGACATCAATATAGTTTCCATTCAGCCAGTAAACGGCTTCCGGTAAGCTGGCCACCTTGTGAACACTGGTGATGGCGGCATTATCAAGGATATTATAACCCGAGCTTTTGATTACGTGTACATGGGTCAGGCGGCCATTGGCCTGGATCCGGATACCAAGATCAACCTTCCCTTGCCATGCATTTCGTATGGCAATTGCCGGATATTGCCGTTTAAAGCCCAGCTTGATGTTGAGTTGTTTCTGGATGCGTTCTGATATCAGTTGACTATCAGTCCTTAGGGTTTCGGGGTGGTTCGTTTGTGTCCGGATTTTAACAGTTACGCGCTTTTGGCTAAGGGGCCTGCCGGAATTATTGCTGGACCTGGATTTCTTATGTGCAGTTATTTTTTTGGCGGCGGGCAACTTTGTAGTCAATAGTTTTATTTTATTTTGGTGCTGACTGATGCGTCGTTTGACCGGCCTGGCTGGCAACGTTTGTATGGCCTCCCGGGTTTTTGATTGTGCAGGGGCCAGGGCCAGCAGAATATTGTTGCTGGTATGGTTTGCAGACACAGTGGGTTCCTGGCTGACCTGCCAGTTATAGAGCAGTAAAAAGTGGATACCCAGTGATAACAGCAGGAATATCCATATTGATCTTGAGTTGTGACTGGCCAGGGTTGTCTCACCTTGATTTACTGGTAATGATTATCTGTCTGGTGATACGGTGGGGTATGATGTCTGGTTTCAGGTCGCCCGCCGCAACACATCTCTACAATAGGCACGGGCCGGTCTCCGGGCTCACAGGTATAAAATACGGGCGCCTTCCCATGCTGTTTGACACAGTGGCCTTTGCCGATTAAACCTGATTACCGTTGCGGGGGCAGCGTCGGAATAACCCTGTTAGGCGCACCGACTTCCCATTTCACTCCCGTACAGGGAGTACCCGAGTTGACCCTGATATTACATGTTTATGGCTTGATTTCATAGCCGGACAATTGTTTTTCTTATGCATGACCCGGTGCACTTGTGCCAGAGGCTGGTCGACCTTATTATGCAGGTATTCGAACTGGCAGGTGGACAATATGGAATGGGATGAACGCTACAGCGAGCCGGGCTATGCCTACGGTACAGAGCCTAATGATTACCTTGTTTCCGTTTGTGACGGCCTTCCTGAAGGTGAGTTGTTGTCACTGGCCGAGGGTGAAGGGCGAAACGCCGTGTATCTTGCAGAACGGGGTTACAGGGTAACGGCCGTTGATTCATCCCGGGTGGGGCTGGACAAGGCAAGTGCGCTGGCAAAAGACAGGGGCACATCGATTGAAACACGGGTTGTGGATTTGACAGAATTTGATCCGGGTATTGAGCAATGGGATGTCGTGGTCTCGGTTTTTTGTCATTTGCCACACCAGCAACGCCGGGAGCTGTATAAAAAAATAGTGCCGTCACTAAAAACGGGAGGGGTGCTTGTACTGGAGGCATATATCCCCAGGCAGCTTGAATTCGCAACGGGTGGCCCCGATGTTGCCGAGAGAATGCCAACACTGAAAATGCTCAGGCAGGAACTGCAAGGGCTTGATTTTGAAGTTGCCCATGAAATCGAACGCGATGTCATGGAAGGCAAGTACCATCATGGTCGTGCGGCCGTCGTGCAGATCCTGGCGAGGAAGAACTGAACAGGGTCATGGTTAACCGGGTACGAGACCATGCTTCAGGTATCGTTACGATTGATACCGGTTATCAACGCGCACGACTGGTAGCATGTTACCTGATCCAGCAAGGTGATGAGTATGCCTTTGTAGATACAGGAACCAGCAGTTGTATTCAGTCTGTTCGTAAAGTACTTGCAGAAAAAGATATTAAACCGTTCCAGATCAAATACATTATGGTAACGCATGTGCACCTCGATCATGCCGGTGCAGCCGGAGTGATGATGCAGGACTATCCGGAGGCGCAATTAATTGTACATCCGCGCGGTGTACGCCACATGGTCGATCCGGCAAGGCTGATAGCAGGAGCAGCGGCCGTATACGGTGAGGTGGTTTTAAAAAAAACATTCGGGGATATCCTGCCTGTTGATTCCGGCCGTATCATTGAAGCAACGGATGAGATGGTACTGGATCTGAATGGACGACAGTTGTTATTTCTCGATACCCCGGGGCATGCAAAACATCACTACTGTGTATATGATGAACAAGGCAACAATTTTTTTACCGGTGATACATTCGGTTTGTCCTACCCCGAATTTGATGTAGACGGAAGGCAATTTATTTTCCCTACAACTTCCCCGGTACAATTCGATCCGGTTGCATTGCATGAATCCATTGACCGGTTGATGTCGTATAAACCCGACAATATGTATCTGGCCCACTTCGGTCGTGTGCAGAATCCACATATTCTGGCAGAAATGTTACACAGCCAGATCGACTATTTTGTCGAGCTGGCAGAGCGTCTTGATGGCAGCGAAAATCGTCATGAACAAATCAGGCAAGGTCTTGCTGATTTGCTGGTGCAGGGCCTGAAAGAGTATGAATGCAAGCTTGAAGGCGAACAAATCATACGGCTCATGGCGATGGATCTTGAGTTAAACACACAGGGGCTGGAGTCATGGCTGGACTATAAAAAGAAAGGACAGGACTAAGTCCGGGTATCAATAGTGAGGAAGTTACCGGAATAACCATCCGTCCATGTTAATTAATTATAGCGTGGAATGAACCAGCTCTCTCCGTCTGCCGATATTTTTCTTAAATCAATTCCATAGAGTCGTTGCAGATTATTCTCGGTCAGAATTTCATTGGCTTTCCCGCTAATTGTTTTGCCATCACCTGCCAGTAGCAGGGCATGTGTGCAGAATCGGGTGGCAATGTTGATGTCATGCAGCGAAGTAATGATCAGTTTATCCCGCAAGAGGTCCCTGAATATTTTTAATACCTTAATCTGATGATGCATATCCAGGTGGTTGCTGGGTTCATCCAGAAGTGCAATGTCCGGGTTTTGAGTTAACAGGCATGCTATTTGGGTACGACGCATTTCCCCGCCTGACAGGGTATGGATGTCACGGTCTTTTAAATCCAGCAAGTCCATTTGGTGCAGGGATTGTTCGGCAATTTTAATGTCCTGTTTGCCTTCCCATTGTAACCAGTCAAGGTGCGGATGGCGTCCGGCTAAAGTGCTTTCCATGACTGTAGACGGAAAGGTTTCATTGTAAGTCTGAAACAGGACACCGATTTTTTTTGCAATCTCCTTGCGGGAGTAGTTATCCAGATTTTTCCCGTTTATAAAAATATCACCGGACTCCGCCGGGGAAAGTCCCGCCAGTGTATGAATCAGGGTTGACTTGCCGGTGCCATTACGACCCAGTAGTGCCCAGCTTTCTCCGGCATTCATATCCAGTTCAAGATTATCGCAAATATTAATGTTACCGATGCGGACGCAGAGATTTTTTGTTTTCAACAGGCTCATGTGCGATTCCTGTATAACAGGTACAGGAAGGTAGGCACACCCAGGGCAGCCGTTAATATGCCCACAGGAATTTGTATCGGTGCCAATACACTACGTGAAAAAGTATCCGCCAGAACCAGAAGGCTGCCACCCAGTAGAACCGAAGCAGGTACCAGCGCCCGGTGGTCAGCCCCCATCATTAACCTTAGCATGTGAGGCACCATCAGGCCGATGAAGCCGATACTGCCGGCCAGGCTGATGGCAATCGCGGTCAGTAATGAGGCGCTAAAAAATAACAGTATACGCAATTGTCTGGTATTCACCCCTAATGCAGAGGCCTGTAGCTCACCCCTTGCAAGAATATTCAGTTGACGGGCCGAAAAAAAACCGCCAATGGTAATGGCCAACAGAAGAAAACCGTGCCAGGCCGTTACCCGGGTATTGCTCAGGTCACCCATTAACCAGAAAAGCATGCCATGTATCTGCTGGTCAGGGCTGATGGTTAATATAAAACTGATGAATGCGTTCCATCCGGCAGCAAGTATTACACCGGTTAATAACAAGCGGTTGGATGTCCAGCTGGTTTGACCGTGTGCCAACACAAAAACCAGAACGATAGAAAGCAGGGCGCCGGCAAAGGCGGCGGTCTGTGTCATCAGGCTGCCCAGTCCGAACAGGATGGCAAGCAAGGCACCGGTTGCAGCCCCCCCCGATACACCCAGGATGTAGGGATCTGCCAGTGGGTTCCGGAGCAGAACCTGCATCAACAGACCAGCCAGGGCCAGCATGCCACCACATACGAATGCAGCCATGGCGCGTGGCAGACGAAGTTCATATACCAAAGTATGGGGCAGACCGGGTGTTGACAGTCCGGACAAAATCTCCCGGAATGAGATGGAGACCGAACCCATGCCGGCAGCCAGCAGGAAACTGGCAAGGCAGGTAAGTACAAGCAGGAAATATATACTTGTCTTGCTCATTGTTAGCGGAGGCTGATAATATCCCAGTGATGACGGGTGGCGTGTTGTAGTAATCCGTCATCCGGGTCGACGGCAACCGGGCTGGTTACCTTTTCCAGTAATGGAATGTCGTTATGTGAGTCGCTGAAGAACCAGCTTTTATCCAGGGTTTGTTTATTTGCTTCCAGCCATTCCATTAACCTGATGACCTTGCCTTTCTGGAAGCAGGGTGTACCGGTTACCTTGCCGGTATATTGTCCGTCGATCATCTCGGGGTTTGTAGCCAAAAGATGTTCAATGCCGAGTATGTCTGCAATGGGCCTGGTAACAAAGTGATTGGTTGCCGTTATAATCACCAGTGTGTTTCCCCGTTGGCGATGTTGCTCAATCAGATCGGTTCCCTTATCCAGAATAATGGGAAGAATTTTCTCCTGTATGAATTGTTCACGCCACTGATAGAGATCATTAACCGAATGGTTTTTTAAGGGTTTAAGGGAAAAGCCGAGAAACTCGAAAATATCAAGGTATCCCTTCTTATATTGATCGTAGAATGCCTGATTTTTCTTTTCGTAGTCTGGCCCGTCAACAATACCCTGTTCAACCAGAAATTGGCCCCACAGGTAGTCACTGTCACCCGCCAACAGGGTATTGTCCAGATCAAAAATACTCAGGGCCATGGCTATAATTTCTTTACATACAGGAGTGGATTTGCGACAGGGTAATGTAAAAACGTGAGCAGAACAACGTTTATATATTAAATAACGCTAATAGAGTAAAATACTTACTTGCTTGTCGGCAGGACTGTGTGGCAAATTGTGTAGTAATTATGTTATTAAAACGGATCAGCAAGTGATTGACACAGAAGGTTACCGTGCCAATGTAGGCATTATCCTGTGCCATCAGGACGGGCGCGTGTTCTGGGCACGCCGGATCGGGCAGGATGCCTGGCAATTTCCTCAGGGTGGCATTCAGGAACATGAAACCCGTGAGCAGGCCCTGTTTCGGGAACTGAAAGAAGAGACGGGTCTTCAGGAAGAAGATGTTGAAGTCATATCCTGTACCAGGGAATGGCTACGTTACCGGTTACCTAAAAAACTGGTTCGTCATGATTCACTGCCGGTGTGCATTGGCCAGAAACAGGTATGGTATTTACTGCGCATGCGAAGTGAAGGAAAAAAAGTTTGTCTGAATCAGAGTGAGAAACCGGAGTTTGATAGCTGGTGCTGGGTCGATTACTGGAAGCCCCTGCGTGAAGTTGTTTCTTTCAAGCGCAATGTCTACATGCAGGTGCTTAAGGAGTTTCACCCGTTATTGTTCCCGGATGAAGCACTACCTGAATTGAGGCGTCGTCGTGGCCCACATGGGTTCAGACGCTAACGTGTCTGTACTTTATACTCATTTATTTTCGAGAAAATAATGCTGGCAATCCTGCAACATATAGTGCAAGAGGTAAATCGGGCGCGCAGCCTTGACGATGTCCTCGAGATCATAGTAAAGGAGGTCAGGCAGGCAATGGGTGTCGATGCGGCATCTGTTTACCTGACAGATTTTGACCGTCAGCAGCACGTGCTGATGCTGACGGCAGGCCTGGATGTAGATGACATGGGTTCGGTCAGGCTCAATCAGGGCGAGGGGCTCATTGGGCTGGTGGCCCGTCGTGCTGAACCGGTTAACCTGGCGGATGCCATAAAAGACCCCCGTTATAAACTCATTGAAGGAATAGGTGCTGAAAAATTCCATGCCTTTCTGGGTGTGCCTATAATTCATCAACGTATTGTCCTCGGTGTACTGGTTATTCAGGGTACCCGCAAAAAGGCCTTCAAGGATGATGATGTCGCATTTCTGGTGACACTGGCGGCGCAATTGGCCGGTGCGATTGCCCATGCCGAGGCCCGTGGCCAGGGTAGTAGTATTGAAAAAATCAAATCTCGCAAGCATGAACAGTTTATTCAGGGTGAGGCCGCAGCCCCCGGGGTAGGCATAGGAACGGCCATGGTCATTTTCCCGGCCGCAGACCTGATGGCGGTACCTGACCGGGAAGTGGAGGACATAGATGAAGAAATTTTTCTTTACCAGGATGCACTTGCGAGGGTGGTCAAGGACATAGACGATATGCAGGAAAGACTGGGTGAGAGCCTGGAGGAGGAAAACCGTGTCCTGTTTGATGCTTACGCACTGCTGGTCAACAGTGACACGATCGTTGATGATGTAATCGAGGGGATCAAGAAGGGAAACTGGGCACCCGGCGCCTTGCGTGATGTTATCCAGTACAGTGCGCAGAAGTTTGAGGAAATGGAGGATCCATATTTCCGTGACAGGGCCGACGATGTGCGTGAAGTAGGCCAACGTATTTTGCAGAACCTTCTGGAAAAAGAAAAAACAGCCCGTGAGTACCCTAAAAAAACCATTTTAATGGGCGAGACAATCGGTGCAACCGATCTGGCTGACGCCCCGGTGAAAAATATTGTTGGTGTCGTTTCATCGAGAGGTTCAGGCTCATCTCATGTAGCTATTCTGGCCAGGGCAATGGGCATCCCGGTCGTGATGGGTGCGGAAGATCTGGATATGTCACGTATCGACCGTCATGCCTTTATTATTGATGGTTATCAGGGTCGGCTTTATATGGATCCGTCGCCACCGGTCCGGCGTGAATATGCACGACTGGCCAGGGAAGATACCGAGCTGGAAAAGGATTTAAGGGTATTACAAAAGTTAACTGCCGAGACGACAGACGGCAAGCGCATGCCCCTGTATGTTAATACGGGTCTGGTGGCCGATATCAAACCTTCTATCAAGAGCGGTGCCGAGGGGGTAGGTCTTTATCGTACCGAGTTCCCGTTTATGATTCGTGACCGTTTCCCGGGCACCGAAGAGCAGACAGCAATATATCGTCAGGTCCTGAAGGCATTTTCGCCTCGCCCGGTCACCTTGCGAACGCTGGATGTGGGTGGAGACAAGTCCTTGCCCTATTTTCCGATCAAGGAAGAAAACCCGTTTCTGGGCTGGCGAGGCATTAGAATAACGCTGGATCATCGTGAAATATTTCTGACCCAGATCCATGCCATGTTCAAGGCTGCGAAGGGGCTCGATAACCTCAGTATCCTTCTACCCATGATCAGTGACCTGGGGGAACTGGATGAGGCCATACTGTTAATTGACCAGGTATTCAGTGAGATGCAGGAAGATGATGAGGAAGTGACCTGGCCGGGAATCGGCGCCATGATAGAGGTGCCCTCGGCGGTATACCAGGCCGAAGAAATGGCACAGCGTGTTGATTTTCTGTCTATCGGCACCAATGACCTTACCCAGTATATACTCGCGGTTGATCGTAATAATGCGCGGGTGGCCAAGCTGTATGATACCTTGCATCCCGCTGTATTAAGGGCAATAAACAATGTCGTTGAGGCGGGCCATAAACACGGATGTCCTGTGGGTGTTTGTGGTGAAATGGCCGGCGATCCTGCTGCTGCCATCCTTTTGCTGGGCATGGGCGTTGATAACCTGAGTATGACCGTTGCAGGTTTGCCACGAATAAAGTGGGTGATCAGGAGCTTCAGTCAACGTGATGCCAGGGTCATGCTGACACGTGTCCTGCAATTTACCAGTGCCCATGCCATACGTAAATATCTCAACTCCGCGCTGGAGAGTGTGGGTCTGGGCAGCCTGATCCGTGCGGGCAAATAATTATCCCTGTAAATCAAATACCTATAAATAATGTCAGTTAACCGGGGTCGCAGGAAACTGATAAAAATGGTATGATAATGCCATTGAAGATATTTTGGAGATGAACATGTCTGTAGCTGAAGTTGCTGAATTTAATTTAATCCTGTCTGATGCCGAAGTAAAATTATCCGAGGTGGCGCAAGAGAAGATGTTAGGCCTGCTCAAGGATGCCGACGATGAAATAGAGGCTATTCGTGTTTATGTATCCGGTGGCGGGTGTGGGGGCATGACTTATGGTATGACCTTTACCGATAGGCGCAGTGATTATGATGCAGTTCGTGAATATGACAAATTCAAGATCTATGTTGATTCGGTTGCCCTTTCGTACTTAAAGGGTGTTGAGATAGACTTTGTTGAAAAACCAACCGGTGCCAGTTTTGTGTTTAATAACGTATTTGCCGCCACCGGTGGCAGTGGGGCCTGCGGTGCCTGTGGTTCTGCCAGCGGAGGCTGTGCTTAGCCCACCCTGTGGCACAGAGCAACGCGCCGCAAGTTGAAACCAGTCAGACACGGGTTGCAGAAATGCGCCCGTGTCTTTTGTTAATCTCCCCACGCAATAGTTACCGGCTGGCCCCCTACCTCAAGGCCGCAGAAAATATCGGCATCCACGTTATTGTTGTTTCACAAGGCCGGCATTCACTGGTAAGTGCAGTGGCCGATGGAATTCACGTCGATTTTCAGGAAATTGAACAGGCATACCAACAGATACTTTCTGCCGTGAAGGGCAACAATATTATCGCAGTAATCGGTACCGATGACCTGACAGTTGAGTTGGCTTCAGGTTTATCAAAGACGCTGGGACTTGTTCATAATGACCTTATGGCCAGTCGGCTTACCACAAGAAAAGACCTTTCCCGGGAATGCCTGTCAGCCACCGATTTGTATGTACCTCGATTTGAGAAGCGTTCCATACAGTCATTGATAAAAACCCCCGTGCATGGCGTGGGCTATCCATGTGTCATTAAACCTTTATCATTATCGGGCAGCCGTGGCGTAATCAGGGTCAACGATGATCGTGAGCTGGTTAATGCCAGTTCACGTATTCAGTCGATTCTGTTACAGGAGCAACTAGCCGGGCAAGAAAAAAATACTGTTTTGCTGGAGCAATATATACCCGGATACGAATATGCATTCGAAGGGCTTTTGACTGACGGAAAACTACAGTGTCTTGCACTGTTTGATAAACCCGACCTGATGCAGGGACCTTTCTTTGAGGAAACCTATTATATAACCCCATCCAGACTTGATGAGCAAGTCCGACAACAGATCCATCATACCGTACAGCAGGCATGTGATGCCTATGGCCTTCGCCAGGGACCGGTACATGCAGAAATGCGCATACATGATGACAAGGTATGGATTCTGGAAATAGCATCCAGAACGATTGGTGGCCAGTGTGCACGATTATTAAAATTTGCAACGGGTAGGAGCCTGGAAGAAATCATTATCAGGCATGCTGCCGGTATGGAGGTAAAGTTGGCCAACATGGATCAGGCCGCCGGTGTGTTGATGATACCGATAACGCAGCAGGGTATATTGAGGCGAGTTGAGGGGGTGCTGACAGCGAGCAAGATAAAATACATAAAAGATGTTGAGATCAGCATTAGTGAAGGTTATGAGCTCACCCCCTTGCCAGAAGGTTTTAGTTATCTCGGCTTTATTTTCTCAAAGGCACCTGACCCAGGGAAGGCTGAAGATGCGCTTAGGGAAGCATATTCAAAACTCAAAGTGATAACGTCACCTGTAATCAGAGTCCAGTGAAGTAATCTAGGGTTCTGTCAAGGTGACAAATCACTAGTGTTACCTGTGTTTGAAAAGCGTTATAGTGAAATTTGAATTCGTATATTTTTCATTATACTGGTGCCATTCATAACCTTCATTGCCGCCTCGTAATGTGAGTATGGCGACAGGATAAAAGTTATTATTTATATATTTATTTGACCAGTCGATTATATGCAATTCAGACTCCGGGGTAATTTGCCATGAAAATGGAATATTTACGACAACTGCAAAAGAAGGATTATTATTTTCCACCTCGCTGATAAATAGTTTCTGCATTTTTATTGCATTCCTGTGTTTTTCCATTAATGGGTACATATAAAAAAAGCCTGAGGCGGATTGACGCCTGGCATAAAATAATATTTGTGGCTCAGAGCCGAGTACCAGTATTTTATCTTTTTTGCCAGTTGCTTTCGCGATGAATTCCGCGATTTGAATTGATTCCGGAAAGGGGTTTCTACCGTATAATAATCGGCTGACCTGTACCGGGCTGTACCTGAAAAGATAATCTCTTTGACTGTTGAAAGTAAAAGCGACCAGAGCCAGGTATACAAGAACAGGCACACCATTTTTGATGGTTGCAGTACTATTATTCAGGAATTTTTTGATGGAGATTGCCATATAGCCAGATGTTAAAGATGCGGCTGGTACGAGTAATAAATAATAATGTGGTCTGAAGTAGAATCCAGGTATTATGCTTAAGAATGAAAATACTGCAAACAGTAGCAGGTATCTTGGTAGCATGTCCGTATTAAATCGAACCGCGGACAATAACAGCCCTGACAAAATAAAAATCCAGATTAAATACATTTGACTAAAGGCCGTTAAAGATTTTATTATAAAAATATCACCAACCAGGTTGAGTGGTATCTGCGAAACATAATCGATAGCATAGTCGAATACCCAAAGCCTGAATTCATGGAAATGTCCATTCATGAAATAATAAGTTGATAATAAAATAATGGGAGTAAATGCAGATAGAAAAAAAAGTAACAGCGTGTAGAATTTCCCCTTTATCGTCGCCCGCGAATTTTGCTGTTGCCAAAAAAGAATAGCTGAAAACAAGACGGCAAATATAGCATGTTGTTTTATTATTAATGCAAGTCCAAGAAGTATTCCTGCGGCGTAAAAGTAGTTATTTGTTTCTTTTTTATATGAAATCAGTAATAAAGCCAGCAAGATGAAAAAATTCATAAAATGTTCTGAATTTGCGATTATGCCTTGCATTCCGGGGTCGAGTGTTAATATTGCAAAAGTGGTGGCTGTGATAGTGGCAAATAGTGTGTTGCTCAGGTTTCTTGCCAGAAGGTAGATAGTGACTGTTGATATTATGATTACAACCAGTAATCCAGTATGAATACCCTTGTGTGTCATGCCGAACAGTTCAAGTATTACCGAGTAAATCAGATACATTCCAGGTAGTTTCATATTGTAAAAATTTACATATGGCAAGTAACCTTTGAGTAGTAGTTGTGCGCCATAGGCATATTCGCCTTCATCTCTTTCAAGTGGCACATCGAGAAAAGGTGTACGTAAAAATATGACAACGAAAATTAATGCGCACAGATATAAAATATTAATTTTTTCTTTCTGGAGGAAACTAATAAGTGAAGCGGGTATACATGGTGCTGCTGGAATATTATTTTTCATAAGCTACTCGACAGAAGTATATTTTATCAATAGTCCTGCATAACACTATTTACCGGGTTGTCTTCATTAAAGCATTTAATCGCTGTTTTGCATGTTTATTTTCAGGCTTAATCAGTAGTGCCTTCTTGTAGTATTGTATTGCCATGCCATATATATTCTGCTTGGCGAATATATTGGCCATTAGAATAATAGCATTAATATTATCCGGACTTCTTTTTAAAAGTGATAATAGAAGGTTTTGAGCGGCTGTATATTTACCTGATAGCGCCTGTATACGGGAGATCTGGATAATAGTCTCATCGGAGCCCGGGTTTAGTTCCAGTGCGCGTATAAATTGTGAATATGCCATTTTATATTTGTGCAGGCGAAAAAATGCATTGCCAGTTTCGGTCAATACCCGGAAGCTGTCACTATTTTCCGATGCAACTTTATTGTACAGTTTTATAGCCTGTTCCTTTTTATGCAGTCTTTCCAGGGTCAAGCCAAGATTGAGGAGTGAATTAATGTCTTTCGGATTGATGCTGATTGCCCGGTTGTATTCTGCTTCAGCAAGACTGAACTTTCCCTCTTCAAAATAGACACTGCCAAGATTGGCATGTGCCACCGGGGCAGTATCCGGATATTTTAATAACACTGATTTCCAGAGTGTTTTATCATTTTTCCATATCAATACCTGTTCATGGCTTTTGTTTACAAGAAAGTAAAATGCCCCTGCAAGCAATAAATATAAAGGGATCTTTAACCAGGGGTTTTTACTGAAATTTTCATGTAGTTTCTGAATAAACAGGCCGGCCAGAATATAAAAGGCCATCAGAGGAATGTACGTGTACCGGTCCGCTGCAGCCTGTGTTCCAACCTGGATTATTCCAATGACGGGGAGTATCGTAACAAGATAATATATAAAGCTAATTAAGCCAATGGGGTGACCATTACGGCATGCCTTAATCAAAATGGCCATAATTATTATAATAGCCAGAACTGGAATCAGACTGAGTAGTCCTTTATGTAAAATCCAGTCCGGATAAGGGTAATAGGCAGAAAAATCAGTTGGCACCAGGAATCTGTAGCCGTAAAATATCAGGCTATTGGCTGCATTAAGCAGTCTGACCGGTAATGACAGCTCGTCTAATGTACGGACCGCTCCACTTGTATACTGGGTAATCAGGGTAATCAGTGCAGTTGCAATGGCTGCGAAAAAATATATGGATTTTTCTTTTATTCGCTCTATCAGGTTATTTTCCGGATTGTCATGGTTACCCAGACGCTTCAAGGGAAAGTAATCAAGCAACAGTAAAACAAAGGGCAGGCTGACGGCCATGGATTTTGACATTAGAGAGAAAATATATAGCAGGACTGATGTTGTTTTCAGGGATGATTTTCCGGTTAATGTAAAATGTATATAGGCAAGTATTGACAGCATGAAAAACAGTGCGCAGAGTAAATCCTTTCGCTCTGCTATCCAGGCCACGGACTCTACATGCTGCGGGTGTATCAGGAATAACAACCCGGTCATAAATGAAGCCAAAATTGCCCTGTTATTAGATGTTATTATTTTGACAGGATCGTTTTTATTATTTGCTACCCGTATCAGTGTGAGCGTTACAAAAAACAGCAGTATTGAATTTAGTGAATGTATAAATATATTTGTCTGGTGATGGCGGGCCGGGTTATTCCCCCAGATGGTGACATCAATTGCATGAGATAACCAGCTTAACGGGTGCCAGTTATTTGCATGGTACTTTGTTAACATCCACCAGAGATTGCCTGCATTGATTTTCTGGACATGTGCGTTTCCGCTGACATATGTCACATCATCCCAGTATAGAAACCCGTGCCCCGATGTATCGCGATAGACGTAAAATGATAGCGGGATATACAGCAGTGATATTAAGATAAGTAATACAACTGATTTATTACTTGCCATTGACGGGTTTATTCCTGCTGCCGAGGTTTTTAAATATCGGACTGGTAATCAGGTTATGCCTGTTCAAAAAAAACAGGATAGATGTTTTCATCACACCGATGCCATATTTTACAGAATTGGTAAAGCTGATTGAGGAAGACCCTGCCGCGTATCGTGTCGGGCAGGTTATTTCTCCAATTGAGAATTTTGCATAGATAATTTGTGCCAGCATCTGATTATCAAAAACAAATCCGTTGGCATTTTCATCCAGCGGGAGTGTTTGAAGAATTTCCCTGGAAAATGCCCTGTAGCCAGTGTGATATTCTGATAGTTTATAATTAATGACCAGATTCTGAAAGGCGGTTAATAGCCTGTTGGAGATGAATTTATATACAGGCATGCCTCCATTTAACGCACCGGTTCCCAGTATGCGCGAACCGAGGACGCAATCAAACACGCCTTCCGTAATCAGGGAGGCCATGCTGGTAATTAATTTTGGTGTATATTGATAGTCCGGGTGAAGCATAATGATAACATCACCGCCGAGCTCAATCGCCTTTTTGTAGCAGGTTTTCTGGTTGCCGCCATATCCCGTGTTAGTGTCATGCCTGATAATATGTGTCAGCCCAATGGATCTGGCCAGTTCAATAGTGTCATCGCTGCTACAGTCATCAACAAGTATTACCTCGTCGACGACATCAAGCGGGATTTCATCGTATGTGGATTGCAGTGTGGGGGCGGCATTATAGGCCGGCATAACGACAACTATTTTTTTATTATTTAGCATGCTATCAATTATAGACAAAAAATAAATACATTGGCCTGATGAATTTAAAATAAAGGAAACGCCCGACAGTTTTGTAGCCTTGTTCAGGCCGTAGGCAGTAATTCCGGTTTAAGCTATGGTTGTCCCATTAACCTGTAACGAATGTAGTTGAAACATAAACGGCAAGTACATTTTGAGTTAAATCGAGCAATCCGGACATGAACCGGTATGGCCAAATCAAGACACGCAAAACATGCCATCCATGGCGGCTCGGCTGCCGTATCCGTGCGGCAGACGGTCTTTATTTGGCCATACCGGTTCATGTCCTCACATTTATAGGCGCTTCATAACGTTAACAGGGCAGCTGTGGGTTTAAGTATAAAAGTGTTTATTTCCTGCTGACCTTGTGGATCGCACGTTTTGTTACATCCAGTGCGGCCTCATGCAGAACTTCGGAAAGAGAAGGATGGGCAAACATGGTCATGGCGAGGTCTTCGCTGCTGCTGCCAAATTCCATGGCGATCACCGCCTGTCCTATCAATTCAGAAACATGCGGGCCGATCATATGAACGCCCAGAACCCGGTCTGTATCTCTGTGTGCGTGTATCCTGATCATACCTGTAGCCGACCCGGATGCCATGGCACGCCCATTGGCGGCAAAAGAAAATTGCCCTGTGCTGTAAGGGATATCCTGTTCAATTAATGCCTGTTCAGTTTTTCCACACCAGGCCAGTTCGGGGTCAGTGTAAACAACGAAAGGTATGGTGCCGTAATCAACACGGGCATATTGCCCGGCTATAAGCTCGGCGACCATCATGCCTTCCTCAGAGCCTTTATGGGCCAGCATCGGACCACGGACGGCATCACCGATGGCGTATATACCTTCCACATTGGTACTGCACTGTTCATTTACCTCGATCCTGCCCTGGTTGTCCAGCCTGATCCCGGCAGCATCGGAAAACAGGTCGCTCGTATTAGGTATCCGTCCAACCGCGACAATTATTTTCTCAAATTCTGCCTGATGCCGGGAATCGCCGTTACTATAGTGCAGGGTGATCTTGCCGGAGGTGATCGACGCCTTTGTAACCTCGGCTCCGAAGTTAAATTCCAACCCCTGTTTTTTATAGGTGGCCAGGGCGGTTTTTGAAATCTGTTTGTCTGCAAATGGTAGAAATGAAGGTGCATATTCATAAATACTGACCTTTGACCCCAGGCGGCTCCATACGCTGCCCATTTCAAGGCCGATAACACCCGCCCCGATAACGGCAAGCCTGTTTGGCACTTCAGCAAAAGACAGCGCACCACTGGAGTCAACGACAATGTCATCGTCAATTGGTATTGCCGGCAGGGCCCGGTTTGTTGAGCCGGGAGCAAGAATTATATTTTTTGCGTGAATTACCGTGATATTGCCGTCCCGGTTAACCTCCACCTGTTTATCTGCAAGCAGACGCCCGTTACCTGTGAATAATGTTATGTTGTTGCCAGTCAATAAAGACCGGACGCCCGACGTCAGCCCCTTAACCAGTTGCCGTTTTCGACGCATCATGGTGGACACATCAAAACTGACAGGGCCTGTGGTTATGCCATGGCCTTCAAGTTCCTGACTTGCCTGTACATACAATGCAGATGATTCCAGCAAGGCCTTGGAGGGAATGCAGCCGACATTCAGGCATGTGCCACCCGGGGAGGGCTGGCCTTTTTCATCCAGCCAGTTATCAATGCAGGCTGTTTTCATACCGAGCTGGGCGCAGCGGATGGAGGCGACATAACCTGCAGGCCCGGCGCCAATAACAATAACATCAAAATTCTTTTCCATTCAGATATCCAGTAACAGTCGAACAGGGTCTTCAATGGTTTCCTTGATGGCTACCAGGAACTGCACGGCCTCGCGCCCATCGATAATGCGATGATCATAAGAGAAGGCCAGATACATCATGGGCCGGATTACAATTTCATTTTCCTCGACCACCGGCCTGGGCTGTATTTTATGCATACCAAGAATTCCACTTTGTGGCGGGTTAAGGATAGGTGTCGACAGCATGGAGCCAAAGACACCACCGTTGGTGATACTGAATGTGCCCCCGGTGATTTCATCCAGAGACAAGGCGCTGTTTTGTGCACGCTGACCATAATCGGAAATTTGTTTTTCAATATCGGCCATGCCCATCTGGTCGGCATCACGCAGAACAGGTACAACCAGACCACGCGGGGTGCCAACCGCAATACCAATATCAAAGAAACCATGATAGACAATATCATCACCTTCGATTGAAGCATTCACCTCGGGGAACTGTTTTAAGGCCTCCAGTGCTGCCTTGACAAAGAACGACATAAAACCAAGACGTACACCGTGTTTCTTTTCATATTGATCGCGGTAACGGGTACGCAAATCAATCACCGGCTGCATGTTTGCCTCATTAAATGTTGTTAGAATTGCGGCATTATGCTGAGCCTCCAGGAGACGTTCTGCAATCCGTGCGCGTAACCGTGTCATGGGCACCCTTTTTTCCTGCCGGACTGCTGTTGTTTCAGGGTTGCCCTGTTCTGTGTTGACGGTTTCCTTGTTGATCAGGTTCAGCACATCTTCCTTGAGGATGCGTCCTCCTTTGCCGCTGCCGGTAATTTGAGCGGTATCCAGATGGTGCTCCATGACCAGTTTCCCGGCTGACGGGGCCAGCAGGGGCTGGGCCTGCAGTTTTTCCTCGATTGCCGGCCCGGGCTGTTTATCGTTCGTGTTCTTTTCCGGTTCGATTATTTTCCCCGATGTATCAATTCGGGCCAGCACCTGTTCAGACAAGACGGTGTCACCCTCGTGGCAAAGTAATTCCTCGACAATGCCATCGGCAAGGCTGGGAACCTCAAATACAACCTTGTCTGTCTCTATATCGGCAATGACTTCCCCACGGTTGATGGTGTCACCCGGTTGTTTGTGCCAGGTTGTCAGTGTTCCATCCAGCACAGATTCCGGGAAGGCCGGTGTTTTGATTTCGATACTCATGTTGATTCCTTTTGTTGTCCTGTCAGGCCGAGGGCGTCCTCAACCAATTGCTGCTTTTGCTGATTATGAAGAATGCTGTAGCCGACTGCGGGGGCTGCAAGCAGTGGCCGCCCGACATAGTGTAAAGTATTGTTGGCGCCAATTGCCGTCTGAAGGTGATGCTGGCTGGAATACCAGGCACCCTGATTGAGGGGTTCTTCCTGGCACCAGATAAATGTCCTGGCATTTTTGTATCGTGCAATCTGCTCCCGGGCCTGTTCATGCGGGAAGGGGTAGAGTTGTTCAATTCTGATGATAACGATATCGTCCAGGTGCTCCTGGCGCCGGCGTTCCAGCAGGTCGTAATAAACCTTGCCGCTGCACAGGACAATCCGGCTGACCTTGTTATCATCCAGGGGGTCGGTTTCAGGTAGAAGCAGGTTGAACTCGCCATCAAGTAACGCCGACAGGTCACTGCTGGCAGCAGGGTGACGCAAGAGTCCCTTGGGAGACATGACAATCAATGGACGACGGCATGCCATTAACATTTGTCTGCGAAGCAGGTGAAATATCTGGGCGGCAGTGGTCGGGCAGCAAACCTGTATATTGTGTTGTGCACAAAGTTGCAGATAGCGTTCCAGGCGGGCAGATGAATGCTCGGGGCCCTGACCCTCCAGACCATGCGGGAGGAGCATGACCAGGCCGCAGAGACGGTTCCATTTTTGCTCACCGGCACTGATAAACTGATCAATCACCACCTGTGCGTTGTTGGCGAAATCACCGAACTGCGCCTCCCAGATGGTCAGCGTTAATGGATCAGTTGTTGCGTAGCCATACTCAAAGGCCAGTACGGCTGCCTCGGATAGCAGGGAATTGATGACCAGAAAATTTGCCTTGCCTACATCGAGGTTTCTGAGTGGTATATATGTCTCGCCGGTTTTCTGATCATTCAATGTGGCATGGCGGTGAAAAAAAGTCCCCCGCCCGCTGTCCTGACCGGACAGGCGTATCGAGTATCCGTCGTTCAGCAAGGTAGCATAGGCCATGGTTTCCGCAAAACCCCAGTCGATACGGTTTTTGCCGTCCAGCATACCCTTGCGTGCATCAAGAATTCTTTTGACGTTCGGATGCAGGCTGAAGTTATCCGGCAGTTGTTCCAGTTGTTTATGGAGATTGACTAAAATACGTTTGTCGACTTTTGTCTTGACCGGGCTTGTGCTGTCGCGTTTTTTATACAGATCCCAGTTGGCGAGATACGGAAATTTGGCCTCTTCTTCCGGGATGTATTCATCGACAACGGAAATCCCGGCATCCAGTTTGTCACTGTATACCTGCCCGATATTGTGTGTTTCCTCGAGGGTAATAATGCCTTCATCAAGTAACTTTTTAACATAAAGTTCAATTGTTGTCGGCATGCCCTTGATGGTGGTGTACATCAGGGGTTGTGTTGCCATGGGTTCATCTGCTTCACTGTGTCCGTGTCGGCGATAACAGACCATATCAATGACAATGTCCTTGTAAAAACGCATTCGATAATCGAGGGCCAGTTGCGTTACCAGGATAACGGCCTCGGGGTCGTCTCCATTGACATGCAGGATGGGGGCATTCACCATTTTGGCGACATCGGTACAATACAGGGTAGACCGTGCATCTTCCTGGTTACTTGATGTAAAACCAATCTGGTTATTGATGACAATATGTACAGTCCCCTTGGTTGAATAACCGCGTGACTGGGACATGTTGAAGGTTTCCATCACCACACCCTGGGCCGCAAATGCCGCATCCCCGTGGATGAGGACAGGGATGACTTCTGCCCCTTTTCTGTCACCCCTTCTGTCCTGTCTTGCACGGACAGAGCCTTCAACAACCGGTGAGACGATTTCAAGATGTGACGGGTTAAATGCCAGGGATACATGCAATGGCCCCCCGGCTGTTTGAAAATCGGCAGAGAATCCCATGTGGTATTTTACATCACCTGTACCAATCTGGTTTTCTACCTTGCCCTCAAATTCCATGAACAGATCAGCCGGGACCTTGCCCATCAGGTTTACCAGTACGTTGAGCCGACCGCGGTGTGCCATGCCAATGGCCATCTCCTTGACCTTGTGGCGACTGCCGGCACAGTTGATCAGTTCTTTCAGAACAGGGATCAGGCTCTCGGCCCCCTCGAGAGAAAAACGTTTCTGGCCAACATATTTGTTGTGCAGATATTTTTCCAGTGCCTCGGCCATAATCAGTTGTGTGCAGAGTTCCCTTTTTACTTCGTCGGATAACCCTGGTTTCCCCCGGCGTTTTTCAATGTATTCCTGAATCCAGCGCTTTTCAGTGGTGTCACTGATATGCATGTATTCAATGCCGATACTGCCGCAATAGGTACGCTCCAGGGTATCCAGTATTTCGCCCAGGCTCGCAGTGTCTGGCCCCACCAGTGAACCGGTATTAAAAAACGTATGTGAATCATTTGATGATAGTTTGTAATATTCCAGCGTGAGCTCGGGAATTTCCGGATGTTTATGCTTTCCAAGGGGGTCTGTCCTGGCGACCCGATGTCCCAGAAACCGGTGTGCATTTATCAGCTGCAGAACGCCGACCTGCTTCGCATCACGCTG
>DRJK01000162.1 GCA_011052215.1 Gammaproteobacteria bacterium | reverse complement strand
TCAATGTGCCCAGCAAACAAGCACATCCTTGCTTACCTTAGATAGCGGATTGAAAGCTATCGCAGAAAACATGGGCGTAAATATACTGGAGATAGCGCAATGAGAGAATACAGTTTTACTGAAGCGCGGCAAAACTTTGCGTCCCTCCTGGAGGAGGCGAAAAAAGAAGGGGTTGTTTGTATCAAAAAAAGAGATGGCGAGTCATTCTATATAAAGCCAGCCACGCCTAAAAAATCACCTCTTGATATTAAAGGTGTCAATCTTGGTATTACTTCGTCAGAAATTGTAGATATAGTCAGAAAAGGTAGAGAGCGAAAATACAGCTAATAAACTCATCCCTGTGAATCTCAATCCATGCTTCAACTAATTTAAGTTTATTCGGTTTTAACGAACCTTCAAGTTGTTTTTTCGTAGCTATTGATTCATATGGTGTATTTAGATGGTTGGTATAAGCCTAATCGGGTAACCGGAGGTCTCTAACCCCCAGTCCCCACAACACCCTGCATGCGGGTCCGCACAGGGCGTTTCCCGAAGATTCTCAAAACAAGTTGGCCGATTAGCTCCTGCTTGCCCCAATGCTGGTTTCTGCTTTTGCGCCAACGCTTCTAAACCCGGTGAGGACTTTCACCTCATTAGTTCATGCCCATGCCGGGCGTACACAAGGCGCTCCCTCAATCTCCAGATATTCCGTCTTGACTTATACATATAATATGCATATATTATATGTATGGACGTAATATGGGATCCCGACAAGGCCAAGTCGAATTTTAAGAAGCATGGAGTGCATTTTTCAGATGCAGAATCAGTGCTTTACGACCCACATGCAATAACAATAGCGGATGAAGATAGTGAAGGCGAGCATCGGTATGTATCGATAGGTTTGGATTCTCTAGGCCGAATCCTGGTGGTTGCTATACCTATGTCTATGATAATTTTAGATTAATCTCTGCTAGAGATGCAGGAAAGAACGAGAGACGAAATTATGAAGAAGGAATATGATTTTAGTAAAGGTAAGCGCGGCGCTGTCATAAAGCAGAAGGGCAAATCGCGTATTACGATTTACATAGATGATGAAGTGCTTGAAGACTTTCGTTCTCGAGGCGATAACGAAGGTAAGGGATATCAGACGATGATCAATGAAGCGCTGAGAGAATATCTTGGTAAGTCTGAGCATTCATTAGATGAAAATACTTTACGTCGAGTCATTCGTGAAGAATTAAAAAAGGCAGGCTAATGCTAATGTGGCATAATCGGGGGTCTCTAACCCCCAGTCCCCACAACACCCTGCATGCGGCTCCGCACAGGGCGTTTCACCTGGAATGGTGAAGCTTAATCCATCCATCTCGTAGCACATAAAGCCCCTGAGATTTCAGAAACGCAATAGATAGCGCTTGCTGTATTCCCGGAGTTTTAGAACTTCGCCATGGGCCTTTGCTGGTTATGCCGCACGCTACTGCTGACTGAACGTGAGCACCAGGTCTCATCAGGCTACTTACCAGCCTCAATAAGTTTTACACTTTCATGCATGAGGAGGGTTTAACAGATAAAGATGACTTGTCAGATTTAAAAGAGACAATAAAAAAAAGCATGCCTGAATGGTTGGCAACCCTGGAACGCTACGATGTCCCATCGGTTGAAGATGTTTGGTAATATGGAGGAAGCACCTAACACAGTGCGCTCGTTCGGACGTTCACTACCGCTACGCTACACTTTGTTCACGCCGCACAGCTGAATCGTTAAGGCTTTAGAAATACCTCTGATTTTGGAAATTATTTATTAGAGAGGATGTAAGCGCTTATAATAAATTTTCGGTTAGCCTTGCTAAAAGAAATAAAAACATCTCGCATTCAGGCTTAAATAAATACATGATCAAATTATATTGCCGGCCAGAGAAAAGTCAGTTGTCTGGAAAATTTAAAAAAGTCAGCTTTTCGGGGTTTTTCTACAGTCTCGTTATGTAAAATCGGAGAATAATAAATGAACATGATTGGTCTTCTAATAAAGAGAAAATTGACAACAATATTTTTGACGTTTTTTATAGTGCTCACCTCCGGATGTGCCTCGCATCATTGGGTAAGTGATGCCTACCCAGATGGTAACAATGACTTAGGCAGGTCCTTATATAGAGAATGTCTGAAAAAAGTTCCAAAAAGTGTTAGAGACGCAGCTGTGCCCGGCTATTCAACTACACCGGTTTATGTATCCGGTGCGTACGGTGGTGTTATTTCCATGGGTTCTAGGTCATGTTACGGTGAGTGTCGTAATGCACAGAAAATTGAAAATAGAATAACGGATAAGTGTATGAAGGAACATGGTAATTGGCGATTTATCAAGAAAAACTAACCCTCTCTTGGCTGGTATCTATACCGGTTATATCACTAATATCTTTAAGCTATGGGGAAAAAACACGGAAAGATATAATTCTTTTGTTTGGTGGGTTTTATATCGCCGACTTTGTGTTGGTGTTCCTTGTTTATGCAGTAAGCATAACTGCAAAAAATTCACATCCAGTCGTATTTGCAATCCTGGATCAGATCTTCGCTATTTTGCTTGCTTTACTTGTGAGTGTAAATGCAATATTTATTTACAGACAATTCAGTAAAATTAAAGCGTCTAAAAAAGCAAATTCAGTCGATGCCCAAAAGCTGCGCGGCTGATTTGCGGACGTTGCCTCTTGAAATCATATGCATGGGATACTATTATCGTATGCATAATATAGGAGGGACATTATGAGAACTACCCTTGACTTGCCAGAGAATTTGCTCAAAGAGGCAAGGAAAATAACTCGCACATCTACAAAAACAGGTGTTATTGTTAGAGCACTTGAGGGATTGGCAAGAAAATCAAAAATTTCCGGTCTTAAAAAATATAGAGGGAAAATTGATATCGATATCGATATTGACCTTGATGAAATAAGAGGTCGTCATTGAGAATGGTATTAATTGATACTTCAATTTGGATAAATTATTTTCGAGATGGCAAAAATTCCAGTGATTTAGAATTTTTAATAGATGAAAATCTTATTGTTGCTAATGAAATTATACTGGCCGAATTAATACCGTATCTAAAAGTAAAAAAACAAACGGATGTTATTAAATTACTTAATGAATAATGGGCCCACGACTGGCAGCGTCCCAGCCAGCTGTTTATTTGTGATGTTGAAGCCAAGGAAAACCCCTGTTTTTGAATTATATTTATTAGCGTAGATCACAGCCATCCTGTTAATAGACACCATTCATCACTTGCTGTGCTTTTGAAACTAATTTACAAGCGCCCTGTACGTTTTTAAGCTGGTTATATTGATGGTTTTTTATTAATATCAGACAAGGTATCTCACAAACGGGCGTATGAGGATAATATAAGCTTTGAAAACACTAAAATATCTTTTTGACAAAAATCTGGCGTGGGCAACCTCAATCAAGGAAAAAGATCCTGAGTTTTTCTCAAGATTATCCAAACAGCAGGCCCCTGAGTATCTATGGATTGGATGTTCTGATAGCCGGGTTCCTGCGAATGAAATAGTAAATCTGCCTCCTGGTGAAGTCTTCGTACATCGAAACATTGCAAATGTTGTAGTACACACGGATTTAAATTGTCTTTCCGTTGTACAGTTCGCAGTCGAGGTCCTTAATGTTAAACATATTATAATTTGCGGTCATTACGGGTGTGGTGGTATTGAGGCGGCCATGGAAGATAAGGAGCATGGACTTATCGATAATTGGCTACGACATATTAAGGATGTTATACGTTTCAACACTGAAAAATTTAATGGGCTGGAGTATGAGGAGAAGCTGGATTTACTTTGTGAACTAAATGTAAAAGAGCAAGTAACAAATATTTGTAATACAACTATTGTGCAAAATGCCTGGAAAAAAGGGCGCGATCTCTCCGTTCACGGGTGGATTTATAACATTAAAAACGGGATTATAAAAGATCTGGATACTTGTGTTACGTCAAGCGATATGAATAAAGGAACATAATCACACGTTGATTGCGATAAGGCCGGTTTCAAAAGGCCCTCAAAATACCCCAGGCAGGTGTGTTGAACATATACATCAAGGTAGTAGCCCACGAGAACACAGTACCTTTGAAAAATAAGCCATGTCTCCTTCGTCGTGCGTGATTAAGGTGGTTTACCTTCAGGAGAATAGATATATGAATGAGCAGGAATACGCGGGGTTCTGGATTAGAACCGGGGCAGCTATAATAGACAGTATATTATTGTTAATAATAATTATGCCGCTACTGACTGCCATATATGGCACAGATTATTGGCAAAGTGTAGTTTTTATACAGGGCTCCTGGGATGTACTGCTCAATTACATATTACCCGCAATTGCGGTTATTGTTTTCTGGGTTTGCAAATCTGCTACCCCCGGGAAAATGCTGACAAAACTGACTATCGTAGATGCAAAAACAGGAGGAAAACCAACTGCACGTCAATTCATAGTGCGCTACCTTGGCTACTATGTTTCAATGATTCCGTTATTTCTTGGGATTATATGGGTTGGTATTGATAAGCGAAAACAGGGATGGCATGACAAGCTTGCCGGCACTGTAGTGATTAGAGACAAGGCCTCTGTGCCCGTTAATTTTGATCACAAGTGATTAATGCATCAGGTCAACGCTGGCCACATTACACGGGGATCGTCTCGAGTCAGTCAACTTGATATTAGCCAGAGAATTTATTGTAAATTTTAACGGAAAAGCAGCAGGATGAGATACGGACTATTTAAAATAGTTTCCTTGATAGTTTTAATAAAACGGACAGAATACCTTACATATGAGCGTATGAGAAAATATATTACAGAACGGAAATCAGTGGTTCTATAAAAATGTTGGAAAAAAGAAATTTTCAGGGTTTTTCTATAACCTCGTTATACACATTAATACAAACTTTTTAACTGGAGAAATATTACATGAATCATAGATGGCTATTGCTGCTTTTGACAATTGTTAGTATAAATGCACAGTCTTTTCAACCATCATTAGAAATAGTAGAACAATTTGATGATGTCAGGCTGATTGCATTTATCAATGAAGCCGATCTTGAAAATTATCCTCTGTGGCATCCATTAACAGAAGCGCCACCTTTATCTATAAGAAATGCAATTCAGGCAATTAATCAATATAAGGCGAACAATGGTAAATTAATTACTGGAATCGTTAAAGAGATTGAATTAAGGGAAATGCCACACCATAGTAATTACTGGCACTATCTGATAAAAATAAATATCGATCCTGGTAAAAAGCCCAAATATCAGGTTTATGTTGTCCTGATGAACGGAAAAGTCATCCCTGCATTAATTGAAACTGAGTCCTACAAGTAACTGTATTAACCCTGGCCGGTTTTACACGTTGCTCTACTCTGTGTAAAATCGCCAGGTTATACGGGGCGTTATTATCTATACAAACTTTGGCTTTCTTTCGTTTTGTTATTTTCTCTCCCCGGAAAAAGGCGGGTTATGATCTACCCGTATCGAACATGGGCCAGAATATTAACTGGCCGAAATCAAATCACCCGCTCATCACCGCCATCCACAGGAACCTGTGCGGCTGTGGTCTTTGCGAATAATGGCCCGCACAGTTCAACTGCCAGCTCTGCAACATCATTGCTGGTCACCTCTGTTTTCATAACATTGCGTGTTTTGTATTCCTCTATACTCATCCCATAGGATGCAGCCCTGGCTGCGAGTATTTCATCTGTCCAGATGGCTGTATCAAATACGGCATTTGGGTGCAGTTCATTGATACGAATATTATCCTGCCCCCATTCAAGGGCGGCAACACGAACGAGTTGATTGAGGGCCGCCTTTGAGGCGGAATACGCGCCGGCACCGGGGCCTGGAGCCGGTACGTTTTTAGAGCCGATTACCGACACGCGGCCACCATTGGCAGCCAGTTTTAATAGCGGGTGTGCCTGGCGCATCATGTCCAGACTGGCCGTCAGGTTGATATCCAGGGTTTTTTGCCAAAGCGCCATATCCATTGCATCAATACGTGAGCTTTTCGGGAATATACCTGCATTCAGGATAAGCATATCCAGGCCGCCGTACTGTCTTACGCCTGTCTCCAGTGCATTATTGATGGCATCAGAATCTGAAACATCGCATACAAGCCCGAGGAAATCAGCGCGATCATAAAGTGTTTCAATCGCGGGGTTGATATCCAGTGCAATAACAGCGGCCCCACGTGATAGCAGTGAATCAACACAGGCCTTACCAATCCCTGATGCAGCACCGGTTACCAGCGCCACTTCACCTGTAAACATAGGGGGATGCCCTGATTTTTTCAGTTTTGCCTGTTCCAGGTCCCAGTACTCTACTTCAAAAATATCGGCAGAAGGCAGCGCTTTAAAAGCGTCGAGCAGGGTAGAACGCTCGATAATATCCATGGTGTGCATGTAAATATCATGGACAATCATCGCATCCTTCATTGAACGCCCGATGGAACATAGTCCGAATTTATTATCCAGCACAACACGCGGCGCGCTATCGAGCATGGTTTTCTGCTCTTTTGAAACTGCTGCATGCCTGTTGAAATATGTTTTATAATCTTCCATATAGGAACCGACATTTCTGCCAATCATAGGGATACGTTTGGTTCGTATGACGTGGTCTGGCGTGGCCGGTCCCTGTTGAGATATTATTTTAATATCATCACGATTGGAAAACGAAAGCGTCCGTTGATCAGTTCGCGTGAACATGATCATGGCCTGCCCTGCTGCCCTTGAAATATCCTTGCGCAGACTGGCCAGTTCTACTGCTTTTATATCGCCGTTAAATTCAATTCTTCGGGCAGGCAAATCCCAGGCCTTGCTTCCCCTGATAAAATCCTCTGCAAGGGTCACCAGCTCAATCATACGCTCATACGAATCACGGGCAGTATCGGCAAAGGAGAAGATGCCGTGATTCATCAGAACCATGCCAATCGTCTTGTCTGTTGATTCGGCGGCATATATTTCGACACATTTTCTGGCCAGATCAAAGCCGGGCATGACATAGGGAATAACAACGACACGGTCACCATACACTTCCTGGATACGTTTCAGGCCATCGGGTGTATTGGTAAGCGTAACAACCGCGTCTGCATGTGTATGGTCAACAAACTTGAATGGCAGAATGGCATGCAATATGGCCTCGACCGAGGGCGTCGGTGCGGAGGCATTGGTCATATGAGTTTTGATTTCATTGACCATTTCCGGGTCAGAAAGAGATTCCAGCTTTGAAAGAGCGCACAGATGTTCTATCTGCACCGCTGGAAAACCAGGACGGTCAATTGTTTCCAGATCCCAGCCACTCCCTTTGACGTATAGCAGATCAACATCATTGCCAAGGATATTATTTTCGGTAATCTTGACCGATGTATTACCGCCTCCGTGCAGCACCAGGTCCTTGTTCTGGCCTAGTAACCGCGATGTATATACCCTGAGGCCCAGGTCGCCTTCAAACCCGGCCGCAATGTCGCTGTTCCATAAACTTTTCATTTAAGCAGCTTTCCTCGCAAAAAGTGAGATCTAATCCACACAGGGGCTTTTGGAGCTGCAAGATATTATCATCTATTCTACAGTAACAGACTTGGCCAGATTTCGTGGCTGGTCGACATCTGTGCCTTTTAATACTGCGACGTGATAGGAAAGCAGTTGCAGCGGGATTGTGTATATGATCGGCGCAATACTGTCGTCGATATCTGCAACACGAATTATTTCGATATCCGGCCCCTGGTTCAGGGAAACGGAATTATCTGCAAAGACAAACAGCTTGCCTCCGCGTGCGCTTACTTCCTGCAGGTTGGATTTTAGCTTTTCAAGCAATTCATTGTTTGATGCCACGGCCACGACCGGCATATCTTCATCGACCAACGCAAGCGGACCGTGTTTTAGTTCACCTGCCGGATAGGCCTCGGCATGGATATATGAAATCTCCTTCAGTTTCAGCGCGCCCTCCATCGCAACGGGGTATTGCGCACCGCGCCCTAAAAACAATGCGTTATGCTTGTCACTGAAGCGTTCGGACATTTCCTTGATGGCGTCGTTCAACATCAATGCCTCTTCTGCTTTTCTGGGCAAGCTGGTCAGTTCCTTGACTATTCTTTCTTCAACTTCTTCAGATAAACCATGACGCCTCCCCAGAACCAGCACAACCAGCATCAGGCATGCGAGCTGTGTGGTGAACGCCTTGGTTGATGCTACGCCGATTTCAGGACCGGCGCGGGTCATCAGAACCAGATCAGATTCACGTACGATGGAACTCTCGGGCACATTACAGATAGCAAGGGAACTGCCGAAACCCAGTTGCTTGGCTTCCTGAAGTGCTGCCAGTGTATCGGCTGTTTCACCCGATTGTGACAAGGTAATAATCAGTGAATTGTTTCTGACTACCGGCTTACGATATCGAAACTCACTGGCAACCTCGACACTACAGGGAATATTGGCGATCGACTCCAGCCAGTACTTGCCAACCAGGCCGGCATGGTAACTGGTTCCGCAGGCTACAATCTCGACGCCCTGAACTTTGTCAAAAACTTCATGCGCATTATGTCCAAAGGCCTCTTCCAGGACACGATTACGACTGATACGGCCCTCAAGGCAGTCGCTGAGTGCGGTCGGTTGCTCGTGAATTTCCTTGAGCATGTAGTGGCGATACTCGCCACGATCGGCGGAATCGGCTTTTAGTTCGGACGTATGAATATCGCGCTCAACTATATTGCCGTCTACATCGACAATGGTCACACCTTGCCGGGTTATTTTTGCTATATCACCATCACTTAAGATGATAAACTGTTGTGTTACCGGAATCAGTGCTGCCGCATCGGATGCGATAAAATATTCACCGACACCGACACCAATTAACAGCGGGCTTCCCTTGCGTGCGGCCACCAGAACATCTGGTTCCTTTATGCTGAGCACGCCGAGTGCATAGGCCCCTTCCAGTTCTTTTGCCGCAGCGATGACCGATGCAAATAAATCCTTTCCTTTATTTACATAGTGACAAACCTGATGGACGATCACCTCGGTATCGGTTTCTGATGTAAATCTGAATCCTTGTTTTGTTTGCTTTTCCCTCAGCTCTTCATGGTTCTCGATTATCCCGTTATGCACCAGCGCAATCGTGTCATTGCAGATATGCGGGTGTGCATTGGTCTCGGTCGGTTTTCCATGTGTGGCCCAGCGAGTATGGGCAATTCCGATCTGTCCCTGTGAATTTTCTGTTAGCTCTTTCTCAAGCTCCTTGACCTTGCCAATACGCCTGATGCGTGCAATTTTATTATCCTCGGTCAGTAAGGCCACACCGGCGGAATCATATCCACGGTATTCCAGGCGCTTTAATCCCTCAACCAGTATGGGGCTGACGTCACGCTGTCCTATTGCACCTACTATTCCACACATATTTCACTACCTGAAAATTATTTCTTTTTTTTCCGGGGGCGTTGCCAGCTTTCTATTGTAACCTGTTTGCTGCGGCTCAGGGTCAGTTTTACCTCTGGCGTGTCGCGTGTAATGGTAGAGCCTGCCCCAATGGTTGAACCCTTGCCTATTGTCACGGGGGCAACCAGTTGTGTGCCGGAACCGATAAAACAATTATTACCAATAATCGTTTTAAACTTGTTTGCGCCATCATAGTTACAGGTTATCGTGCCAGCCCCGATATTAACTGAACTGCCTATCTCAGAATCACCGATGTAACTTAAATGATTAATCTTGCTTCCTTTGCCTACCGTTGATTTCTTGATCTCTACAAAGTTTCCAATGTGTGTATTTTCAGAGAGCATGCTGCCGGGCCGGAGCCTGGCAAACGGGCCAATATGAGAATGCCCCCCCACTTCGGCCTGATCAATTATACTGTTTGCCAGGATTTCAACATCATCATGAATTGTAGAATTCCGAATCAGTACATTAGGCCCGATTTTGACCCGATCCCCCAACGTCACATTGCCTTCAAGGATAGCGTTGACATCAATAAAGACATCATGGCCTGTCTTGCATTCACCGCGGCAATCAAACCGGCCGGCATCAGCCAGTGTCACACCATTTCGCATTAGCGTCTCGGCCTGCCTGCGCTGGCATGCCCTTTCCATTTGCTCAAGCTGGACCCTGTCATTGATCCCCGTCACTTCTACTTCGTCTTCGGTTGTCGTGGCCAATACCTTTACATTGTCATTGACGGCCATTTCAATAATATCGGTCAGATAGTATTCACCCTGGCTGTTATTATTATCAAGCTGGCCAAGCCATTTTTTGAGATGGCTTGCCCTGGCTGCCATGATGCCCGTATTTATTTCATTGATCTTTTGCTGTTCGGTTGATGCGTCCTTATGTTCCACGATCCTGATGACCTGGCCCTTTTCGTCACGCACTATACGTCCATACCCGCCCGGGTCTGGCAATGCAATGGTGAGCAGGCCCATTTGCCGCTCATTGGCTGTTTCAACCAGCCTTTCCAGGGTGTTTTTTTGTATTAACGGCACGTCGCCATACAGGATTAGAACTACGCAGTCCTGGCTGACCCCCGGTATGGCTTGCAAGACGGCATGCCCCGTACCCAGCTGTTCGCTTTGCTCGACCCAGTCTACCTCCTGGTGGCCCAGCTGCTCATGGATCTGGTCTCCGCCATGCCCGTAAACGACATGAATCCTTGCGGAATTCATTTCGTGAGCGGTGCCAATGACATGCTCCAGCATGGGTCTGCCGGCCAGATCGTGTAACACCTTGGGTTTGGACGATTTCATGCGAGTGCCTTGGCCCGCAGCGAGAATGATAACTTCCAGATTCATAGGATATTTATCGGTTTATCTTTGATTTACTTAAGAATACTGGAAATTTACTAAAAAATGAAATAGAAATTACCATAGACCATGGGAAACAATTCCCGGGGTGGTGATTATGACAGCGATTGTTTTTCCGGTTTGGGCGTTTATTTCATTTTGAGCAGAAAAATACCTGAATGTATATGATTGCTTACCGTCGAGGGTGGGGTGAGGAT
Source organism: Gammaproteobacteria bacterium (assembly GCA_011052215.1). Taxonomy (GTDB): domain Bacteria; phylum Pseudomonadota; class Gammaproteobacteria; order JAADHQ01; family JAADHQ01; genus JAADHQ01. The sequence continues at coordinate 12,591 of DRJK01000162.1, read as the reverse complement.
CTGGCTTCACCTGTTAGTAACGGCTTGCAGTGACCAGTCTTTTTAGAGCTTTCCCCTTGTATCTTTACCCTGAATCAATGCAACATCGGCGGAATACTGTCCTCGGGGCGGCCCGACTGTATTTCATCCGGGCTGGCATCGCGAATATCAGTTACTGTAATATTAAAGGTTACATTTTTCCCGGCAAGGGGGTGATTACCATCAACGGTTAATTTCCCGTCTTCTATTTTTGACACGGAAAACTTCTTGATGTCGCCCTTGTCATTTTTCATTTCGACCTCGGCGCCAACATGGTGAAATTGGGACGGGACATTTTCCAGGTTATCGGTAAAGGTCAGGCTCGGGATGGAATCCCCGAATCCTTCCTCAGGTGTCAGCATAACTTCGAGTTTGTCGCCAACTTTTTTACCTTCCATGGAACTCTCCAGTTTTTCAATAATATTACTATCGGCACCATGGACATATCCGATTGGTAAATCACTTTGCTCAACGATCTCGCCGCTTTCATCCATTATGGAATACGTGAAAAATACGGCCTTGTTCTTACTTACCACTGGGTTAGACATATATATACCTTTATTTTGAACAAAAAAGGCATGGTCAATCCATGCCATTTCCAGATTACTGTTATGCTGCTTTATTTCTTCATCTTGCGCAATTTTTCTATTGTGCGTATCTGTGCGGCGGCTTCGGCCAGCTCGATCTGGGCCCGGGTATAGTCAAGATCAGATGCCTTGTCTTTAAGTGCCTGCTCGGCCTTCTCTTTTGCCTTGATCGCTTGTGCTTCATCCAGATCACGGGCACGAATAGCGGTGTCTGCCAGCACTGTCACAACATGCGGCTGTACTTCGAGAATACCACCTGACACATAGAAGGACTGCTCTTCACCTCCGGTTTGCAACCGTACTTCACCCGGCTTGAGGCGGGTGATCATTTGCGTATGGCGCGGCGCAATACCGACCTCGCCCATTTCTGCCGGTGCAAAAATCATTTCCACAGAGCCGGAAAAGATTTCCTCTTCAGCACTTACTATGTCGACATGTGTTGTCATTACCATTTTGCTTGCCTGTCAGTGATTAAAGCGTTTTGGCCTTTTCAGCGGCCTCTTCAATACCGCCAACCATGTAGAATGCCTGCTCTGGCAGGGCATCATACTCCCCGTCTATAATGCCCTTGAAGGCACGGATGGTATCTTTTAATGAAACGTACTTGCCAGGTGTGCCGGTAAATGTTTCCGCAACGAAGAATGGCTGTGACAGGAAACGCTGGATTTTACGCGCGCGGGATACGGACTGCTTGTCTTCATCTGACAATTCGTCCATTCCGAGAATAGCGATGATGTCTTTCAGTTCTTTATAACGTTGCAATATCCCCTGTACTGCACGCGCTGTATCATAATGCTCGTTACCGATAACCAGTGGATCAAGCAGACGTGAGGTTGAATCCAGTGGATCAACAGCGGGGTAGATGCCCAGCTCGGCAATCTGGCGTGACAATACCAGTGTCGCATCCAGGTGGGCAAATGTGGTTGCTGGTGACGGGTCAGTCAGGTCATCTGCGGGTACGTATACGGCCTGGAATGATGTGATGGAGCCCGTTTTGGTTGAGGTGATACGCTCTTGCAGGGAGCCCATTTCTTCAGCCAGTGTAGGCTGATAACCCACCGCTGATGGCATACGGCCCAGCAGTGCAGATACCTCGGTGCCGGCCAGCGTGTAGCGGTAGATGTTATCGACGAACAACAGTACATCGCGACCTTCGTCGCGAAAATATTCCGCCATGGTCAGGCCGGTTAATGCAACACGCAGTCTGGCGCCCGGGGGCTCATTCATCTGGCCGTAAACAAGTGATACCTTGTCGAGTACACCACCTTCTGCCATTTCATGGTAGAAGTCGTTACCTTCACGGGTACGTTCACCCACACCGGCAAATACCGAGAAACCACTGTGCTCTAATGCGATGTTACGAATCAGCTCCATCAGCGTTACGGTTTTGCCAACACCTGCCCCGCCGAACAGGCCGACTTTCCCGCCCTTGGCGATTGGCATGATCAGGTCGATTACCTTGATGCCGGTTTCGAATATCTCAACCGTGGCAGACTGCTCATCAAAGGCCGGCGGCTTACGATGAATTGGCAGCTGCACTTCTTCACCAATCGGGCCGGCATCGTCTACCGGGTTACCCAGAACGTCCATGATGCGGCCGAGTGTTTTCTGCCCGACCGGTACTGAAATCGGCGCGCCTGTGCTATCGACCGCAGATGCACGTTTTAGCCCGTCGGTTGATCCCATTGCAATCGTCCGTACTATGCCGTCACCCAGTTGCTGCTGGACTTCCAGGGTCAGGCCGGTTTCATCCACGATCAGTGCATCAAACACTTTAGGTATATTTTCCCGGTCAAACTCTACGTCGACGACCGCGCCGATAATTTGAACAATCTTTCCAGAACTCATTCTTCGTTCCTCTTGAAGATACGTTAAATATTATAAAATAAAAATAATAACCATTGCCAACGGGGAGTAGTGAGGCCCTCTCCTTTGGTCACAGGCAACAGCCGCGTTTTACACGCCGTGGCCCGGATAGCTAACTATACTGCCGCCGCGCCACTAACGATCTCGGATATTTCCTGGGTGATCGCAGCCTGCCGGGCCTTGTTATAAACCAGTTCCAGACCATCAATGATTTCGCCGGCATTATCCGTTGCGGATTTCATTGCGATCATTCTTGCCGCCATTTCACAGGCGATGTTTTCAACCATACCCTGGTAAACCTGGGACTCGATAAACCGCATCATCAGTCCGTCGAGTACCGTCTTTGAGTCCGGCTCATAGATGTAGTCCCAGTAATGTTTGATTTCCTTTTCAGAGTCGTCGGCCTTGATCGGCAGCATCTGTTCGATTTGTGGCGCCTGTGTCATGGTGTTAACAAATTCGTTATAAACCAGGTACAACTGATCGATTTCACCATTTTCGTATGCATCAAGCATGACCTTGACGACACCGATGATGTTTTCCAGTCGTGGGCGATCGCCCAGGCCGGATATTTCGGCACGCAGGTTTCCCTTCAATCGTTTAAACATCCGGGTTGCTTTTTTGCCTATGGTGCAGACATCAATATCGATACCCTGGTCATCCAGTTCTTTCATCTTGCCGATTGTGGCACGAAATTCGTTGGCATTCAGGCCGCCGCACAGTCCGCGATCTGACGAGATAATAATAAAACCGGCCCGCCTGACTTCACGTACTATCATGAATGTGTGTTTGTACTCAGGGTGTGCGTGTGCCAGGTGACCAATAACATTACGAATTTTGCTTGCATACGGTCGCGTGGCCCTCATGTACTCCTGCGCCCTGCGCATCTTGCTGGCTGCCACCATTTCCATCGCACTGGTGATCTTTTGAGTATTCTTGATACTCTTGATCTGGGTACGTATTTCTTTTCCGCTTGCCATATAGTCAGCTCTTTTTTTTGTCCCCCGCCTGCGGGGGAGGGCCTGTTTACCAGGTTCCTGTTTCCTTGAATTTATCGAGTGCCGCCCTGATGGCATTTTCGATTTCATCATTATAATCACCGCACTCGTTGATTTTATCCATCAGGTCGGCGTTGTTTGATGCAATATGTGACTGCATGGCCACTTCAAAATCAACAATCTTGTTGACCGGCACGTCATCGAGGTAACCTTCATTCCCGGCAAACAGTGAGAGGGCCAGTTGCGCAACAGACATGGGCGCATATTGTTTCTGTTTCATCAGCTCGGTTACGCGCTGGCCACGTTCCAGCTGGGCACGCGTTGCATCATCCAGGTCTGACGCGAACTGTGAGAATGCCGCCAGCTCACGGTACTGTGCCAGTGCCAGGCGTACACTCCCGCCCAGTTTCTTGATGATCCTGGTCTGTGCCGCGCCGCCTACACGTGATACCGACAGGCCGGCATTGATCGCAGGACGAATGCCGGCATTAAACAAATCGGACTCAAGGAAGATCTGACCATCGGTAATCGAGATGACGTTGGTTGGTACGAAGGCCGATACGTCGCCCGCCTGGGTTTCGATAATCGGCAGTGCGGTTAATGAGCCGGTCCTGCCTTTCACTTTGCCGTCGGTGGCCTTTTCCACGAAATCGGTGTTAACGCGGGCAGCGCGTTCGAGCAGCCGTGAGTGCAGGTAGAATACGTCCCCCGGATAGGCCTCACGGCCTGGTGGCCGGCGCAGTAACAGTGATACCTGGCGATAGGCCCAGGCCTGCTTGGTCAGGTCATCATAAACGATCAGTGCGTCTTCACCGCGATCACGAAAGTATTCACCCATCGCGCAACCAGAATAAGGGGCGATGTATTGCAGGGCTGCTGCTTCTGCTGCCGTCGCTGCAACGATAATGGTGTGGCTCAATGCGCCATGTTCTTCCAGCTTGCGTACAACACCACCGACAGATGAGGCCTTTTGTCCGATCGCAACATAGATACACGTAACGCCCGTACCTTTCTGGTTAATGATCGCGTCGATTGCAACCGCAGTCTTGCCTGTCTGGCGGTCACCGATAATCAGCTCGCGCTGGCCCCGGCCGATTGGCACCATGGTATCAATTGACTTCAGCCCGGTTTGTACCGGCTGGTCAACCGACTTGCGCGTGATAACCCCGGGGGCAACCCGCTCGATGGGTGCCGTCAAAGAGGCCTCAATCGGGCCCTTGCCATCAATCGGGTTACCGAGTGCATCCACCACGCGGCCCAGCAACTCAGGCCCGACCGGTACTTCCAGAATACGGCCGGTACATTTTACCGTGTCGCCTTCTGTCAAATGTTCGTATGCGCCAAGCACAACGGCACCTACCGAGTCACGCTCGAGGTTGAGTGCCAGGCCGTATACATCGCCCGGGAACTCCAGCATCTCGCCTGACATAACGTCGTTCAGACCATGGATACGCACAATCCCGTCTGTAATACTGACGACGGTACCTTCATTTCTTGCCTCTGCTGCAGAATCGAAATTCTCGATCCGCTTCTTGATAATTTCACTGATTTCAGATGGATTCAGTTGCATATCCACTATCCCCTATTGATTCACGGTGCTGGCAAGCTTGTCCAGTTTGCCGCGTACTGAACCGTCAATGACCAGATCACCCGCACGGATGATGGCCCCGCCGACCAGCGACTCATTGATGGTTACACTAAGATTAATCTCCCGTCCCAAACGCGCCCGGAGTGATTCGACTACCTTGCTGCGCTGTGCTTCTGTTACGGTAAAGGCCGAAATTATTTCGGCATCTATGCTGCCTTCCGCTTCTGCCCGCAGGGCTTCATACTGCACCGCAATGACAGGTAACAAACCCAGGCGGCCATTTTCGGCCAGCAGTTTAACCAGGTTTTCACCTTCCTGGTCCAGCTTGTCCCCGGCCACTTCGTTAAACAGTTCAGCTACCTGTACCCTGGAAAGTTGTGCGCCGGCAATCACTTCTGCCATTGTTTCATCGGATGCGATTGTGGCCATCATCTGCAATGCGTTGGACCATGCAGGGTAACGACCGGTTTCCCCGGCACGTTTAAAAACGGCTTGTGCGTAAGGACGTGCGATTGTGGTTAATTCTGCCATTGATGCCCCGTTTAAATTTCAGCCATGAGCTTGTCAAGAATCTCGCCATGGGTGCTTTCATCGATCTCCCGCTCCAGCACCTTTGATGCGCCTGCAACTGCGATGCCGGCCACCTGCTTGCGCAGCGCCTCTTTCGCCCGGTTGACCTCCTGGTCAATCTCGGAGCGGGCTGCCGTTACCAGGCGCTCGCCTTCAGTACGCGCATCCATTTTTGCCTCATCGACAATTTCGCCGGCACGCTTCTGGGCCAGGGCAATAATTTCTCCTGCCTGCTGTTTGGCTTCATGCAGTTTTTTAGCCGCACGTTTTTCCGCCAGTTCCTGCTCATGCTCGCCACGTTCCGCTGCGGCCAGGCCATCGGCAATATTCTTTTCACGCTCTCTCAGGGCACCCATGACTGGTGGCCAGACAAACTTCATGCAGAACCATACGAAGACCAGAAATGTAATCGACTGCCCTATTAATGTTAAATTGATATTCATGTATCAACCCTGTTAATAAATAATGGTGTCTTCAGGCGACAGCAAAAATTACGTAAAAGGCGATACCGACGGCGATCATCGGAACCGCATCGACCAGGCCCATCACAATAAAGAACTGTGTACGTAACATCGGGATCAGTTCCGGCTGGCGGGCAGCGCCCTCAAGGAAGCGGCCACCCAGTACGCCGATACCGATCGCTGCACCCAGGGCACCGAGACCCATCATCAGGGCCCCTGCGATGTATAACAATGCATTTCCGAGTTCCATATTTATCTCCTAATTAAACAGATATGATAGTTAAAGTAAAAAATTAATGATCATGATGCGCCATTTCCAGATAGACGATGGTCAGCGTCATGAAGATAAACGCCTGCAAGGTTATTATCAGAATATGGAAAATGGCCCAGCCCAGTTGCAGGAAGCCGCCAAAAATACCCATGCCGATGTTGGCACTGTACATCATGGCGATCAGAATAAAAATCATTTCGCCTGCATACATGTTGCCGTACAGTCGCAAGGACAGGGAGATGGGCTTGGCGATCAGCGATACAAATTCGAGCAGGAAATTAATTGGTATGAACAGGGCCATAACCAGTTTGTTTTTTGACTGGAAAGGCTGCAAGGTCAGCTCGCCGGCAAAACCGCCGATACCCTTGATCTTGATACTATAAAATAACACCAGAAAAAATACCGAGAAGGCCATGCCAAAGGTTGCATTCGGGTCCGCTGACGGTACAACCCTGAAGTAGACATGGTGTGGGTCGATGCCAAAGAATGTCTGGCCTACCCAGCCTGCAAATAATGGCAGCCAGTCAACCGGCACCAGGTCCATGAGGTTCATTAAAAAAACCCAGACAAAAATGGTCAGCGACAGCGGTGCCACAATGGCGTTCCTGGCGGAAAAGGAACCCCTCACGCTGGTATCAATAAATTCAACTATCCACTCAACAAAATTCTGTAATTTACCGGGCACACCGGCCTCGGCTTTTTTGGCCGCCTTGCGGAACATCCACAGGAAAAAAACACCCAGGAATATTGACCAGAACATGGTATCCACATTGATGGACATAAAGCCCATCTCTTTTATTTCATCGGCATTCCCGGCAAACCCCCAGTGGCCATTGGTGTGACGACCAAAGGTCCAGTTAGTCAGGTGATGCTTTATATATTGTGCTGATGTCAATGCTTCGCTGGACATAAAAATTAAAACCTAATGATTCAAACCATTCAGAAACGCTGTAACCTGGCCGGCAATAAAACCCAGAAACAGCTGTAGTGGTAATAATTTCAAGGCCACAAGGCCCATTGCAAACAGGCCCAGTGCCAGGATCATTCGTTCAACGGCGCAAAGGTACATATACTTTAATATACGCTGTGCGTCCTGGCCTGCGCTGACTGCCCGTTTTTCATGCAGCATCATCAGGCCGGTATTAAGCAGTGCAATCATGCCACCAAACAAACTTGCCTTTGTGGCCAGGGGCCCCGCATACATGCCCGCTCCGGCAGAGACCAGGCTAACCATAATTATCTGAAGTATCAGTAGCCTACGCATACTCAGGTTTGTCTTCTTACTGGAAATTGCTGATATCCAGCAAGGGGTAAATCTTGCGATCTGGCCAAGGCCGACTTATCTCCAAATGGATATTTACAGCGCTGTTACCGCTCTATGCGGCGCGAAGTATAATAATTATGGCGTGTTGCGTCAATATTGATATGAGGCCAATAATTATTTATAGCAACGATGAAAAAATAGTAATATACAATGTAAACAACAGGATATCACTGGTCCTGATGGCTTGTGGCCCTTAATGCCTGATGGCTCCGGGATTATTTTCATGTTACCGGGGTCAAGGCGGTGACGGGGAAATAAAGCAGGGGAGCGGATCAGTGCGGCAGGGCGAAATGCCTGTATTCCGCCCGCTTGATCCAGTCATTAAACTCATTTGTCGACAACGGGTGGCTCATATAATAACCCTGGACGTCATCACAGCCCATATTCGCCAGCTGGCACCACACAAGCTCGCTTTCGACGCCTTCGGCGGTCACCCTTAATCCGAGGTTATGGGCGAGATCGACCGTTGACCTGACAATAACCTCGTCATCCTCATCACGCTCCATATTGATCACAAATGATTTGTCTATCTTCAGCTCGTCGACTGGCAGCTGTTTCAGGTATGCCAGGGATGAAAACCCTGTACCGTAATCGTCTATGGCCAGATTAACACCCATTTTGTTTAAAAGATGCAGGGTATCAATGGCATGCAACGGGTTGGCCATCATGGCGCTCTCTGTTATCTCCAGACATAACCTGGACTCTTCAAGTTGGTATTTTTCCAGTAACTCACGTACATGGTGCACAAGCTCTGTGTCTTTCAGGTTATAGACCGAGAGGTTAACCGACACGGCCAGGTCATTACCCTGATTGTTCCACTCGGCACATTGCCTGATTGCATTAGCGAGTACCCACAGGGTCAGCGACTTGATCTGGCCCGTTTGTTCGGCAAGTTCGACCAGGTCCTCGGCGGGGATCATGCCAAATTTCCGGTGATTCCAGCGAATCAATGCCTCGACTCCACTGACGTTGCCCGACAGGAGATTCAGTTTTGGCTGGTATTGTATGGACAGGGAATTTTCTTCCAGCGCCTGACGAAGGTCGTTGGCCAGTTCCAGGCGCTGGATGCTGTAGTCATCATCATTTTCATTATAAACCGAGTAGTCATAATGATTTTGCTTGGCGCGGTACATGGCAATATCGGCATGCCTTAGCAACGATGCTCCGTCCGTACCATGCTGGGGGTAGAGTGCAATACCAATGCTGGCCGATACATACAAATCCAGCTCATTGATTCTGGAACTCGGCTCAAAGGCTGTCTGTATTTTTTCTGCCACCATAACGGCCTGGCTTTCATCACAGTCCTGGATGATGATGGCAAACTCGTCACCACCAAGCCGGGCTACCGTATCAATGTCCCTGAGTATCCTGTCCAACCTCAGGCCAACATCCTGCAGCAGGGCATCGCCGACATGATGGCCGAGCGTATCGTTAACTTCCTTGAAATTATCCAGATCAATGACCAGCAACCCAAACTGTTTCCTGTTTCTTTTTGAAAGTTGAAGGGTGTACTTCAGGCGATCATCAAGCAAGACACGGTTTGGCAGTGAGGTCAGGCCATCATGTGTTGCCTGGTGTTCCAGGTCTACCTGTCTTGAGTGTATCTGTCTGTTCATCTCGACAAATGCCTCGACCAGACCTCTGGTTTCTGCATATTTTACTACTGGCATCTCGGAAATTTCCTTGCCAAATGCCTGCGCCTTCAATGCGCGCGCAACCATACCGATGGGTTTAAGCAGCATTCTGTCCATGGCCGACAGAACCAGAAGAATAAATAGTACGCCCATCGCAACAATTGTCCACAGCAGTGCCGTCTGCCTGCCAGTGGCCAGCTCCATATTTGCAAATGCTGTTGTTGTCGACACATCGATCTCGCGCTCAACAGACTCCAGAAGCTGTGATATCTGCTCGATAATCGGCGCGATATTCTGCTTCATCTGTACCGTATCCATGCGCCACTTGTTGCTATGATGAATTTCTACAACTTCATGGTATCCATCGAACCATACGACCATGCCTTCTTTTAATTTCTCGAGTGCATCCTGGACTTCAAAACCCAGTATGCCCGTTTCATCATATCTATCCAGAATTTCAACGTTCTTTTTCAAAACCAGAATGTTGGTTTCAACCCCCCGCTCCTGGCTAGCAAGGGCCTTTTGATTAAAGGTGCCTATCCGGTTGGCAAGGTACAGCCTGTAGGTTGACAGGGCCTTCCTCCAGGTATCTCGTGCCAGTACAAATTGCATGAAAACCCTGGGGGTTTTTTTCAGGGCATTATCTTCATCGAACTGCATAAAAATATTGGCAAAGGCGTTGTCAATTATGATCCTGCCCGGCCGCATCGCAGTATTGCTGACCGCCAGTGATGGATACAAAACAAATACATCCTCACGGGTGTCAAGAAGGGTGATGGAATTTTTTAGCAGGATCTGGAGTTTTTTTGTAATCGTGTCAATATTTTCAAGGTAGGCATTCCCTTCTTCACGCCCTTTATTTCTCAATTCCCTGCCGAGCAGAATTGCATCATTCAGATTTGATATAACATATTCACGGTATTCTCTTTTGTCCGGCTCCAGTAAAAAGACATTGATGCTCCGATAGGCCTCCAGTAACTGGGCGTGAATATTCCGACTGATTTCAAGGCTGTTGACGCGTAACTCAAGCTGTCGCTGGGCCTTCTGCCTGGTTACATCAACATCCTTTGCGCCAATATATGATACGGTCAGCAGGATTGAAATCAGCGCCACCGAAAGCAATGCATAATGAATACGAAGACTTTTCTGAAAAAGTTTTTTCATCTGGTACAGCCTGGTACTCTATCAAGGTGATAAAGCACTTGAGTCAATTTATTATTTTCATGCCAGGCAACAACATTAGCACAAAGAATATGGACTATACCAACTGATGGCTATTCACTCTGCCAGGTTCCCGGGGTATATTCAGCGACGGGCAGAAAATAATGATAAAATATGATCTATGTCAGGTATCTGCTATTAATCCACAGGTGGCACATAATACTCAGCACATAACCCAGCGCGATGACAGGCGTCCACTTGAGATGGCTGAAGAAGGTGTATTGACCGCGGGCCTGTCCCATCAGGGCCACACCAGCCGCTGAACCTATCGACAACAGGCTGCCGCCTACCCCTGCGGTCAGCGTTACCAGCAGCCACTGGCCGGTTGGCATGTCAGGGTTCATGGTCAGCACCGCAAACATAACGGGAATATTATCGACAACCGCCGACAAAATGCCCACCAGCGCGTTGGCATAGGTTATATTCATGCCGCCGCCATACAGGGCCTCGGATGCAACGGCGAGATAACCTATCGTCCCGAGGCCGCCCACACACAGGACGACGCCGTAAAAGAACAGCAGGGTATCCCATTCTGCCCGGGCAATCTTGTTGAAGATATCAAACGGGATGACTTCACCTACATGCCCCACTGACGAGCCGCCTTCCATCTCGCCGGTTTTTTTCAGGTAATAACCGAAGAATTGCAGGTAGGCAAGGCCTGTTAACATGCCAAATACAGGTGGCAGGTTGAGGAAGTTGTGGAAACTGACTGCGGTTACAATGGTTATAAAAAACAAAAAAATGATTCTGATTGCGCCGCGCTTCATGGCAATAACTTCATCACTGGCTTTCGGCTTTTCATTGGGGACCGCAAAAAACATAATGGACGCCGGCACCAGAAAATTTACCGCTGACGGCAGGAACAACGCAAAAAATGTATAAAAATCAACCACGCCCTTCTGCCATACCATCAAGGTTGTAATGTCACCGAAGGGGCTGAAGGCGCCACCTGCATTGGCCGCGATGACGACGTTGATAGAGGCAATGCTGACAAAGCGTGTATTTTCTCCCCCCACCGCCAGAATAACTGCACACATGAGCAGGGCCGTAGTCAGGTTATCGGCAACGGGTGAAATAAAGAATGCGAGTATGCCCGTTAACCAGAATAACTGCCGAAAACCAAATCCCTTGCGCACCAGCCAGGACCTGAGCGCCTGAAATACCTGGCGTTCTTCCATCGCATTGATGTAGGTCATCGCCACCAGCAGGAACATCATCAGCTCTGAAAATTCGAGAAAGTTATGCCGGATCGCCACTTCAGCTACATGCGGCATGTCGTGGCTGACATAATAGTAGGCAATCATTGCCCAGATAATTCCGGCCGCGAGGATAACCGGCTTGGACTTTCTCAGGTGGGTAAATTCTTCTGCCATAACAAACAGATAGGCAAAAACAAAAATTCCGATCGCAGTATATCCCAGCGTGCTTGAAGTCAGGTCTACTGTTTTTTGTGCGGCTTCAGTGGCCTGGCTGATGGCTGGAAACAACAGCATCAGGGTAGCCAGTAGCCCCATGAACCTTGTAGACAGGTGCCTCAATATACTCTTCCGATAAAATAAGGATGCACATCATAACAACGTTTAACCATGTTGTCAGGACACGATTAGCCGGGCCGCAGCTTAGCGGCAATATTTATAGCTGGATCATACAAAAAAACAGGGTTATATCGAAATCAAACTATATCATGTCATGATAAATGATTATGATGGCCCGGAAAGGTCGCCCCCGGGGGCGGGCGGTTTAAGGGCTATGGCAAGACATGGTTACACGCCCGCCTTAACCCGTGGCTGTCCCGTTAACATTTAATGAATATAGTTGAAATATAAGCGGCAAGTGCGTTTAGGGCCAACCGGCAATCCGGACATGAAACCGGCAAGCCTGATCAAGACACGCAAAACATGCCATCCATGGCGGCTCGGCTGCCGCGTCCGTGCGGCAGGCGGTCTTGATCAGGCTTGCCGATTCCATGTCCTCACATTGTTATGTGCTTCATAAAGTTAACGGGACAGCAACACCCGCAACCCGTAATAACTCATGATAATCATTGTCCTGT
>DRJK01000161.1 GCA_011052215.1 Gammaproteobacteria bacterium | reverse complement strand
TATGTTCATCAAGCAGATTATTGACGCGTTTCAAAAATACCAGGTCAACTATGCGCTGGTCGGAGGCTATGCAGTGGCACTCCATGGTGCCGTACGGGGTACCGTGGGTATTGATTTTGTGATACAGCTCGATCGGGGGCAATTTGTAGCTGCCGAGCAAGCCCTGGTATCCATCGGACTGCAACCACGGCTTCCGGTAGCGGCATCTGAGGTCTTCGATTTTCGCGAGGAATATATTCGCAATAAAAACCTGACGGCCTGGTCTTTTTATCACCCAGTCAATCCACTCGAAATGGTCGATATTCTTATTACAGAAGATCTAGGCCAGATACAAACCGTACTCAAGAAACTCGACCGGATCAATATACGGGTGGCCAGTATTCCAGATCTGATCAGGATGAAAAAAATAGCGGGGCGTCCCCAGGACATTGAAGACATCAAGGCCCTGGAGAAACTGTTATGAAGCCAGTGCAATACTTTAGTGATGAGTATCTGGAACAATGCCGTCAAGCGACTCCCATGCAAGTTCTGACCTATCTGGAAAATTATCGGCTGATGTTGGCGCCTGCTGATAAAAGCAAACTGATCAGCATCAAGGTGCCACAATCCCTGTTAATGGTATTTCGACAGCAATGTGATCTAAAGGGGGTCAAATACCAGACCCGGATCAAGCAACTGATGCATGATTGGGTAACGACTTCGAGCACCTTTAAATAGAGAAACCGGGGCCAGGAGCCTGTTAATGGCTGCCCCCGGTTTTGCTACCATAAACATATGATCATACTATTTACAGATTTCGGCACGACCGATCCATATATCGGTCAAATGAAGGCGGTGCTGGCACAGGCCGCACCGACAGAGATGGTGATCGATCTTTTCCATCATGTTCCGAATTTTGATATCAGGGCTGCCGCCTATTTGTTGCCTGCCTATATTAACGAGTTTCCCGAAGGATCTGTTTTTGTCTGTGTGGTTGATCCGGGTGTAGGGGGAGATCGTGATGCCATCGTCGTTGAGGCCGATGGAAGGTGGTTTGTCGGGCCGGATAACGGGCTGTTTTCTATTTTGATCAGGCGGGCTGTTAATAAACGTTGCTGGAAGCCGGGTGGTTTATCCGAATCAATATCTGCGACTTTTCATGGCCGTGATGTATTTGCGCCAGTTGCTGCACAGATAGCAAGAGGTGAAATGCTGGAAATGTGTGAAGTATCTTGCTGTGGATCGAGTGATGAATGGCCGGATGATTATCCCTGTATCGTACATATTGATCATTTTGGAAACCTGGTTACCGGTTACAGGTATGCCAGTTTATCTGAACAGGTTACTGTGATGGTCAATGTTCATATGATAAAAAAAGCACATACATTTTCTGATGTAGAGGGAGGAGAGGCCTTTTATTATTGTAACTCGAATGGGTTGCTTGAGATTGCGGTCAATAAAGGGAGTGCTGCATTCTTATTTGGTGCGAGGACTGGAGACAAGGTAGGGATACAATAACCGGACAACCGGAAATTTTATCGTGTACCAAAGACCACAATGGTTTTTCCGCTGACGGATATCAATCCCTGTTCTTCCAGATTTTTAAGGACACGCCCGACCATTTCTCGTGAGCAGCCGACGATTCTACCGATCTCCTGTCGTGTTATCCTGATTTGCATACCATCCGGGTGAGTCATGGCATCGGGTTCCGTGCAAAGATCCAGCAGCGTTCTTGCAATACGACCGGTGACATCAAGAAAGGCCAGGTCACTCACCTTGCGGCTGGTTTTGCGTAAACGCATGGCCATTTGTGCGGCAAGTTCAAACAGAATGTCTGGATCTTCTTTGGCTAGTTGCCGGTATCGATCGTAGCTGATCTCTGCCAGTTCACAAGGCTCCTTGGTTCGGATCCATGCACTGCGGGTGGCATCGTCAAATAAACCCATCTCACCAAAGAAATCACCCTTGTTCAGATAGGCAAGGACGATCTCACGACCATCAGAGTCTTCGATCAGGACGGTAACCGAGCCTTCAATTATATAATAGAGTACATCAGGCATATCGCCGGCGTGGATGATCACTGTTTTTGTCGGATACTTTTTTGTATGGCAGTGTGACAAAAAGCTTTCAATAACCGGGTTGATGTTGGTCTGGACGGGTAATTTTGCCATGAAAGTTGATCATTCCTTTTTTGTTAATGACGGTATTTTATTGAAACTACGGGGTGTATATCAATAACTATCGTTCTTCCAGTAAACCTGCCGTATAATACTACTTTAACGGTACTTTATGCCAAGACTTTAAAAATGATTGGGCCTACGGGTATTAAAATGCACAAAAAAAGGCGTATTCGCGGGAGACAAGTTCAGTGAAAACCAGGGTGAAATGGGTTGAAAATGTTACTTTTTTAGGTGAGTCAGCCAGTGGTCATGCCATTGTTATGGATGGCCCGGAAGAACATGGCGGGCAGAACCTGGGGCCCAGGCCGATGGAGTTATTATTGTTAGGCATGGGGGGGTGTACCGCCTTCGATGTAATACATATGTTAAAGAAGGCCAGACAGCCTGTCGAAGACTGTGTGGTTGAAATTGAGGCGGCCCGGTCCGAGGACGTACCCAAGGTATATACAAGAATCCATGCTCATTTTATTGTTACAGGGCAGGGCCTGAAGGAAAGTCAGGTCAAGAGGGCTGTCTCCCTGTCGGCAGAAAAATACTGTTCGGCATCAATCATGCTCGGTAAAACCGCCGAAATCACCCATGACTACACCGTGGTTGATAGCACTGCTGTGGAAGATGGACAATGATACGGCCTGAACCAACAAGTGGCCTGCGTCATGTGGCACTTTATGTAGTCGATCTGGAAAGTACGGAAAAATTCTATGTGGACTTGATGGGTATGTCAGTCGAATGGCGACCCGATCCGGATAATGTTTATCTGACTTCAGGTAATGATAATCTGGCTTTGCATCGGGGACGTGAAGGTTTTGATCCAGATGGAGATCAGGTGCTCGATCATATTGGATTTATTCTCAGGAAAGCTGATGATGTCGATGACTGGTATGCTTTTTTATGTGAACATGATGTTAAGATGCGTACACAACCAAAGACCCACCGGGATGGTGCCCGAAGTTTTTATTGTTATGACCCTTCCGGTAACACTGTCCAGATAATCTTCCACCCTCCGATTGCCTGACATGGGAACGATGTCGGATGGCACGTGAAAAAAAACTGAAGTTACATGGTTTTAATAACCTGACAAAAACCTTGAGTTTTAATATCTATGATATTTGTTATGCGGTGAGTCCGAAGCATAAACAGGAATACATGGAGTATATTGATGAAGAATATAACGCTGACCGCTTGACAGGTATTTTATCGGATGTGTCCAATATTATTGGCGCCAATATTCTTAATGTTGCGCATCAGGACTATGAACCCCACGGTGCCAGTGTCACCATGCTTATTTCAGAAGAGCCCGTTGCTTCGCTGGAGTTGTCCAATACAGAATCCCCCGGCCCCCTGCCTGATGCGGTCATTGTTCACCTGGATAAAAGTCATATCACGGTGCACACATATCCTGAAAGCCACCCTGATCATGGTATCAGCACCTTTCGGGTTGATATCGATGTATCAACCTGTGGGCGCGTATCACCATTGAAGGCACTAAACTATCTGATACACAGTTTCGACTCTGATATCGTTATTATGGATTATCGTGTTCGTGGTTTTACACGGGATACGAGTGGTGGAAAACATTTCATGGACCATGACATCAATTCCATTCAGAATTTCCTGTCCAGGGATACATTCGAACTTTACACGATAATGGATGTAAATATTTTTCAGGAAAATATTTTTCATACCAAGATGATGTTAAAGGAATTTGATATTGATAAATATCTGTTTGGCAGGGGGGCAGGTGTATTGAGCCCGTGTGAATTAAAATCGGTTACAAAAAAATTAAAACGTGAGATGGGCGAAATGTTTTATGGTCGTAATATATCGAAAGGGGGGGAATAAAAAATTCCGTAACAAGCCGACAGGGTATTAAACTGCCGGAGCGGCCATGGTGGCGAACGCTGTGCCAAACAATACTTTGCGGCCATGTGTTCGTGGCATAAGTACTTGCGCGTACAATGCCGTTTCCATGGTTTTTTCGGCAAGTCAAAAGGGTTGCCTTAGCCGAGCGACCAGAATCTGGTGAGATTAAACTTTACCAGTCAGATTTTGTAGGCCAGGGTAGTCATCACTTTTGATGTTAAACCCATCAGTTTTTTAACCGGTTCGGGCAGCTCCATGCCACCGGCATTCAGGGCCATGGTGCCATGTCGTTCTTCATCAATTTTCATCTGTTCAAGTATTGCGCGACTACGCTGGTCATTTTCCGGTATTTTCTGGAGGTGATTTTCCAGATGTTTTACAACCTG
This sequence comes from Gammaproteobacteria bacterium, assembly GCA_011052215.1. GTDB lineage: Bacteria > Pseudomonadota > Gammaproteobacteria > JAADHQ01 > JAADHQ01 > JAADHQ01. Next base: position 11,098 of record DRJK01000161.1, on the reverse strand, counting down.
TTTTTCGGTCTCGGCAACAAACCCCAGGCTCCATTTATCTCCAACCAGTCCTGCAGTGGCACCAAGGGTAAATGATCCAAGATACCAGAGCGGGTTCAGATAACTGGTGTGGCCGCCCAGTTCCTGCAGCCGGTTATTGCACCAGTCAAGATGGTCATTTTCTTCAAGTGCCGCACGTTCCATGTTTTCACGGACATGGGTGAGCCTGGCTGTCATGGCCTGTCCCTGATACAGGGCCTGGGCGCAAACCTCGCCTGTATGGTTTATTCTCATCAGCCCGGAGACATGACTGATTTTACTGGCATCCATTTCTGATTCCTCGATATTTATTGCCGGGTACGGGCGTTCACTTATATCCGGTTTGCCAAACAGGGTGTGTATGGCCTGATCGAGATTATTAATCAGTCGGTCTATCGGGTTGTATCGGCGTTTTTCCATAATGTCAAAGATATAAAGGGTAAAAGAATACAGTGTGGTCAGTGGCCACGTTTAATTAAATATAACTGTTGTCCCGTTAACCCATGACAGATGTAGCTGAAATGTAAGCGGCAAGTGCGTTTCGGGCTAACCCGTAATCCGGTCTTGATCAGGCTTGCCGATTCCATGTCCTCACATTGTTATGTACTTCATAAAGTTAACGGGGCATGATTAAATATATATCATTTCTTGTATCTTTACCCTTTTATCTTGTATCTTTCCCCCATGCCCTATTATAAATATCACGTCTTTTTCTGCACCAATCTGCGTGAGGATGGCAGAGGGTGTTGTCAGGACTTTAATGCCACAGAGATGCGCAACTACCTGAAGGGTGCCGTTAAGGACCATGGGCTGGCAGGCGAGGGTGGGATACGTATCAATACCGCAGGTTGCCTGAACCGCTGCTCCCTGGGTCCGGTCGTTGTGATCTATCCGGAAGAGACATGGTATACCTATGTCGATAAGGATGATCTGGATGAAATTTTAGAGGAACACCTGAAGAATGGGCGCATAGTGGAAAGGCTATTGTTAGGTGATAGGGAAAAGATGAAAGATGAAAGATAAAATTGCAGGAGCGAGTCGTGCTTGCGATTGTATAGATTCGCGAGCATGGCTCGCTCCTGCCCTTGTATTTTGTACCTTTCCCCTTTTATCTGTTTTTTATATCTTAATATAAGACCAGCCTTCTTTTTTCTTCTCCATTATTTCGCCCAGTGCCGAGGGGACAACAACGGTCCCGGGTAACATTATGATATCCTTGCCGGTTTTATGCTGAACACGCATGATTGCCCTTTTACAGGCCTTGAAGGTCAGGTTTTCGTATTCCTCCTGAAGCCTTTTGATTCGATCTGCATATGGCGAATGGTTTGCCATTAAAAGCTTCAATCCCTTGCCATTGGTTAAAATATCCAGCGAAACTTTTTGTGCGGAGTTCCGGTATCGTTTTAAAAATTTTTCGGTTTCATCCAGAACGGTTTCCAACTTGTTTTTATTATTGGTGGTAACATTCAGAACCATTCTGATCCGGCTGTCATCTTTGGCAACAGGGTTAATTTGCATGGCCTCTGCGATCTCGATGAGGCCATTTGGTGCAGGGTTGTAATATTGCATACTCCATCCCAGCACCACCCCTATGGACAGGAGTATGCCGGCAGCGATTGTCATCCATGTCCAGCTGACCGGCTTATTTCTGCCCTGCTCATGGTTATATACAGGAATGTTATTGTAGGCAAAGCGAACCATTCCCCTGATTTTTTCAAGGTCGGCAATACGCGCTCCCAGTTCCTGGTTATGCCTTAATTCCCTGAGCAGGCCGCCTGTTTCTTCCTGATCCAGCTCACCATCAACATAGGCATTCAGGAATTCGTCCGAATAACTATCATGGATGCTCATTTGACGCTCCTTATAAAAGGTGTTTTGTCATTGGTTGATTCGGATTTGAAATTCAGGAGTTTTTTTGCCAGAGATTTTCTGGCCCGGCAAAGACGGCTCATGACGGTACCGATAGGTGTTTTCAAAATACCTGCCACTTCTGCATAACTGAACCCTTCCAGATCAACCAATGTGACAACCTGCCGTTGTCCGGCGGGTAATTCGGATACGGCCTTGATAATCGTATGTGAAACAACATGGCGCTCATACTGGCTTTCAGGTGTGATATCCAGAGTGAAGTCATAGTCGTCAATGTCATGATGTTCCCGGGTTTGGCGAAAATGGTCGCGCCAGCAGTTGGCCAGAATGCCATAAAGCCAGCAGTCGAGAGATTCCGGGTTTTTCAGACTGGTGTATTTTTTCAAGGCCTTGGCCAGGGTTTCCTGGGTCAGGTCATCACTCAGTGAGCGGTTATGACACCAGGAATAGGCGGTACGAAACAGGCGGTCGCGACGTCCGGCGATGTGGTTTTTTATTTCGCGGTCTTTACAAAAGCGTTTAATCAGATTCATTTTTTGTATCTATGGTTGTTATCACGGGATTAATTTGACACATTTTACTTTAAAGACGCAGCAGGCAGGTAAAATATTCCCTATATTTTATATCAATAATTAAATACTAATAAACTAATGTTAATAATATTTGGAATGATATGGAATAAATGACACGATACAACCGTCTAGATTCTGATACTAAATGTTGTATCTATGATACAGCTAAATTTATATCTAATAAAAACTATTAATTATTAACAGGACTGAGGAGTCAAGACATGAAAAAACCAATCCTGAGGTTGGCGGCCATCCTGGTTGCCGCTTCCATGGCGATGGGTGCCTTTGCCGTACAGGCAGCCAGTAAATCATTTGCCAGTCATAAAGTTGTCCTTCAAATCAGCGATCCCAATCCATTCAAACAGACACTTGTGTTGAATGTGGCAAGTAACCTGATTAAATACTACGGCGAAGACGACATTGATGTCGAAATTGTGGCCTTTGGCCCCGGTTTGCGGCTGCTTTTTCAAGGCAATGCCAATAAGGGTCGTATTACAGGCCTGGGAGCAAAAGGTGTCCGTTTCAGCGCCTGTTCCAATACCATCCGCAATATGAAGAAAAAACATGATATCAAGCTGGGAAGTTATGCGGTCAAGGTAAAGGCAGGTGTAGTACGCATTCTGGATCTGGTCAAGCAGGGCTATGTATTGATCAAACCCTGATCTGAACGATAAAAAAAAATTTACAAATTAGCATAATAAAAATTATGTCTGAGGAGAGAAAAATGAAATCAATGTTAAAGAAATCGATGCTGGTCGCATCGTGTGCCGCCGCGGTTAGTGGCGTCAGTGTTCCTGTACAGGCGGCCGACTGGCTGATGATCCAGGGAGGCGAGCGCGATGACCAGGCGGCTCGCGCCAGGGTCTGGGGTTTTATCCAGGCTCAGTATCAGAAAAATAACAGTACATCAAATGGAGGCGGGGGCTATATTCCACCGAAGCTGATCGGACCGGATCTGGACACCCAATCAGCATTCAATGTAAACCGCGCCCGAATCGGCGTGCGTGGCACCGGCATGCCACTGGACAGTAACGTCAATTATTTCTTCCTGGTTGAATTTGGAAATAATGCGATAACCAACCCGGGTAATTCATTCGCATACATTACAGATGCCAGTATTACCCTGAATCACCTGAAAGAATTTACCCGTGTTCGTGTGGGCCAGTTCAAGGTTCCGATGGCGGAGGAAATCTATCAGGGGATCGCATTGTTCGACTATATAAATTTCTCGGATGGTATAAATCAGATGTTGCTTGAGCGAATTCCAAACAGAAGATCAAAATCCGGTAATGTTTCGCCCCAGACGCTTCCCGTAGGCACATCACTGAATACATTTAATAATCCAGTTGCTGCCGCACGTGATGTTGGTATCCAGTTCTTCAACAGTATCAGGGTGGCACCCAGCTGGGAAGTGGGATATTCTGTGATGATAGCGAATGGAAACGGTATCAATACATCAGATAACGATAATAATAAAGATACCCACTTGTATTTTAATCTCACAAAGATATACAAGGGGTCAGGCCCACGGCGCCAGGACTGGAAAACATTTGCCTGGTATACGAAAGGTAAACGTACAATTGATGCAACATTCGTAGATGCCAATGGCGATGGTATTGATGATACGTATGACCCGAAAGTGTATGATCGTAAACGTTTTGGTGTAGGTACCAAATATTTTAAATTACCATTCCGTTTTTCAGCCGAGTGGTTCAGGGGTAAAGGTGTAATCTTTCAGGGCCCCGATAAACCAAATTTTGGTTTAGGACCCGCAGGTTCTGCTACGAATCCCGCCAGTACATTTAGTGGTCTTAATCCAGATGCACGTGGTACATCCTGGTATGTGGAAGGTGCCTACTATATACCCAAGACCCGGTGGGAGCTTGATATGAAATATTCCAGTTTCAATCGTATGGATAATAGTACACCGGTTACTTTGGGACCAAATGTTAATGTAACTCCTGAAATTGAATTTACCGATCTTACTTTGGGTGTTCAATATCACTTTAACAAGAAAACCCGTGTAGCAATCAACCTGGAGAAGAGAGATGCCGAGGCAGTGACCTGGCGCGCTGGTGTAGGACCAAATGCTAATCTCGATGGAGTAGGCAATCGCTATTCAATACAGTTAACCCATATTTTCTAGGTATGGTTTTATAGTTATATAGCGTAATATACAAACCCCGGCTTGTCCGGGGTTTGTCTTTTTATGAAAATAATAAAATCCAAAAACCAGGAATGAAGGTGATAAGAATGCGAAACATTATTTTTCTTGGCATTATTGTTTTGTTGCAGGCTTGTAGTTCATCTGCTGTAAAGGAAAGCAGGCCGAATGTTACTTCGAGCCCATCAGGTGCTGCGGTTTATGCCAATGGATTGAAATTAGGCGTGACGCCATTGAAGAAAGATTTATTCAAGGTGTTTCCGACAAGCTGGAACAACTGGAAGTTGAGTGCCAGTGGGGTCTTGGTGTTAAAAAAACAGGGTTGCAAGGATTACACCTTAAAAGTCAATGACGCCATTTTGTTAAAACCAGTCCATGCCAAATTGAAGTGCGGCCTGAAACCCGTAATGAGTGAAGAGGCACCTTCGCCACCGCCGCAAGCAGTAACGCCACAAAAATTGCCCGTAAAGAAAAAAATGAGCAAGCTTGAAATGCGTTTAAATGAGCTAACAAGGCTATACAAGAAGGGCGTCATAACAGATCAGGAATACAGGTCAACACGTAAACGTATCCTTGATGAAATATAAGCAGGGAGGAAAAGGTAAAGAAAAAAGGTATAACGGTATGTAGAGTTCCCTCAGTATTTATCGCCACTGCAGGAGCAGTTTTGTACATGGGAGTATTTATGCCGTGAACACATGAATGTGTAGAAGCGGTTCATGACCGTGATAAGGCAGGGACGTATATTGTCATGTTTAATTAACTGTTCTTTTTCCAGCTACTTTTTTCCATCGCGGTCATGGGGCCGCTCCTGCACGAATTCACTATTAATAAAAACCACATGGACAGGACACCAGCTTATTTATGCAATATATCCATATTAATAATAATGTAAATAATATGATCTGGACCATAAAATTGATTCATGCAGGTATTGACATCCCGTTTATTATATTAGAAAATAATAACATACTGATTAAGTAAGTCGATCTTGCTTGATCTGACTCCTCCATCCTCCTTTGGTGGATATTTAAGCACAGCTCCTACCTTATGCTGTGCTTTTTTTTGGCCATAATCCCGGCAACCTGGACCTGATGCAAATATTCTCCCGGGCGACTGGTGGTATGGGTTAATAATGCTTGAATATCAAGTCTTTCTTATGTAATATTGCCGGCTCCCCAGACCGTGGGACAAGTTTTTTGGAGCAGGAATAAATGAAAACCTACAGCGCAAAACCGGCTGAAGTTGAACGTGACTGGTACCTGATAGACGCCGAGGGCAAGACCCTGGGGCGCATGGCAACCGAGATCGCCCGCCGTTTACGTGGCAAGCATAAACCGGAATACACCCCGCATGTCGATACCGGCGATTATATCGTGGTGATTAATGCCGAAAAGATTCATGTGACCGGTAACAAGATGAAGCAGAAGACCTATTATCATCACACCGGCTATATTGGCAATCTGAAATCCATTTCCCTGGAAAAATTACTTCAAAAAGCACCCGCACGTGTTATTGAAACCGCAGTAAAAGGAATGTTGCCTAAAAATTCGCTGGGCCGGGCGATGTTTAAAAAGCTTAAGGTATTTGCAGGGGCTGAACACAGCCATGCTGCACAACAGCCCAGGCAACTGGATTTATAAGATCTAAATTTTATTTGGAACAGACTATGGCAGCAACAGAACAATATAATGCAACAGGACGACGCAAGACATCGACCGCACGCGTGATTTTGCGTCCTGGAAAGGGTGATATAAAGATCAACAAAAAAAGCCTGGAGCAGTATTTCGGTCGTGAAACAGCACGCATGCTGGTTCGCCAGCCACTGGAATTAACCGAGTCCACAGACAAGTTTGATATTATTGTTAATGTTAATGGTGGTGGTATCAGTGGGCAGGCGGGAGCGATTCGTCACGGTATCACACGCGCACTGATGTCCTACGACGAAACATTGCGTCCGTCTTTGCGCAAGGCCGGATTTGTTACACGCGATGCCCGTAAGGTTGAACGTAAAAAGGTCGGCCTGCATAAGGCACGTAAAGCACCGCAGTATTCGAAACGATAAAAGGGCAGATACAAGGGAAAAGTTACAAGATACAAGGAATGTATGGATACATTTGAGAACCTACAGGTTTGGAAGAGAAGTTCGAGATTATGCTCTAACGTTTATCAGGCATTTTCTACAAGCCGTGAATGGGGTTTTAAAGATCAGATCACCCGCTCTGCATTGTCGGTACCTTCAAATATTGCTGAAGGCTACGAGAGAAATTCCAGAAATGAATATGCCCGTTTCCTGAAGATTGCCAAAGGTTCCTGCGGAGAATTGAGAACACAATTGTATATTGCGAAAGATATACAGATTCTCGAGCAAGATGAAGCAGACGCTTTTCTACGTGAAGCCGTTGAAATAAGTAAAATTTTGCAAGGTATGATAGGCAAACTTAAGAAATAATTTTTATCTTTACCCTTGTATCTTGTATCTGAATCATGGGGAATCGTCTAACGGCAGGACAGAGGACTCTGACTCCTCTAATCAAGGTTCGAATCCTTGTTCCCCAGCCATAAAACAAAAGCCCGCTCAAGCGGGTTTTTGTTTTGCAGAAGAAATCTTCTACGGCTTTAAAACCAAGAATATCGCCAGAAATTGGCGGCATTCAGGTTAACTTCTGTAAATATATATTTGTTCTAACTTTGGCATTCCTGTGCCCTAAACTGCTTCCTACATTTTTAATGTATGGGGACGATCTTCAAGCATTATCTTAATAATTTTATGATCAAGACATGAGCGCATAAAGTTATTCATTGGTTTCATGTCCTCTGTGTTATAAAATTCAAGCATTAATTGATTAAATTCAAGTTGTCGCTTGGCTGGTAGATTAATAGCCGGATATCCTTCATCTAACAGTATAGCGTTCATCATAAATCGCCCCATTCTTTTATTAACATCGTAAAAAAATTGATTCTTTGACATCTCTAAAAAAACAAATATAGCCCTATCATAAATATCATCAATTAATTGAGCGCTGCTTGCCATTTCTTTAAATAATTCCGGAAGACGTTTGCAATCAGGAGGAGCATATTCAGTTCCCCCAATGTTAACCCCTCCCGAACGAAAAACTCCCCATTCTAATGTTTCTTCCTTTGCTGCGATTGAATGTAGTTTGCAAGCGTACTCAGCATTTAGAATAAAACTATTCTGTTTAATTGATGAAAAAAGATGATCCCATGCTTTACCTTGATTGATAGTGATTTGCTGATCATTTACTTTATGACCACCAACTGTTATCCCATCAAGTAAGGTTTGCACTTCAGGTAATGTCATAGTAATACCTTCAAGATTTACTGCATCACAGACAAATACAGCAATTTCCCGTTGGGCAAGCATAAGGGCCTTCCCGGAATCAGGCTTCATTTTCCATTTTTTATCGGTTGGAGCCATATTTTTTCCTAATATCATCAATATTGATTAGCAAAGTTAATTTTAGCGCAAACGTCATGACGTGCAAATAGAACCATATTAAAAAAAGATGCCACAATTAAATTATAGCAACACCTTTATGTACAGCCTTGCCCTCGAGACAGGTTTTTTTAGTTTGCATGTATTAAATCTGCATACTGTGATGAAGGCGGACTTGCAAAAGTTGAATTTACAGGTATGGCCTATGTTTTTCCTATAAACTCACGAACCCAGGGCCGCAGATGCTCCAGATCGCAGTTATTGTTCTCGAACAGACCCATTAAAAACCGGTGTGCTGATTTAGCTTCTATCTGTAACTTATACTCATTCATCCTCAGGAAAACATCGGCAGCAAAAAAGGCCACGCGTTTGTTGCCACCAACGAACGGATAGTTATTGATAATGGATTCAAACATGGCTGCAGCCATTTCATCCAGCTTGGTGTAATAACCTGAGCGGGGGCGATACAGTGCACTTTCAAGCAGGCCGATATCCCGTATTCCGTCCGGCCCGCCATAGTGTTTGATCAGGGCAGTGTGTATCCCGATCACTTCATTCAGTGACAGGAATTGAACCGCGTTATTTGGCAAGGAGCCTGCCTAGTTCTTCATTTTCGTGGATGGAGTCCTGAAGATGGTCGCTTACGATGGGGCGCATGCGACGTTTACACAAGTAATCACTTACTGCCTCTGTAAGTAGCCCTGAAATGTTCTGGTGTGATTCACTGGCAAGAAGTTTGAAATCATTCCATACTGTTTCATCTATTTTTGAACTGATTTTGATGCTTGGCATGATGCATACATTATAGAAACACGTCATGACGTGTCAAGATATAGTTCCCGATTTAATCAGGTTTCTCCATACTGGATGTCCGATAACGACACAATATCTATAAACTTCTCTATATCAAACACTTGATTGCCATGTTGTATAAATAACACACAAAAACAACACTGTAGTATTTTTGAACCCGGTTGTTGCATTAATCCAAATTGTTGCTATAGTCACACATGAAGTTAACAACCATAAAATCATAAAGAGGAATCTTAAATGAATAAAAAATTACTTGCTATTGCCATTGGCGCAGCGTTGGGTACTGCTCCAATGTTCGCATCTGCCGGCGTTAAATGGTACGGCCACTTGTCTGCTGAAGTCGCCAGCGAAAGTGTCAGTGGTTCTGGTGGTAACACCATGCGGGGTGCCAAAAATGGTCAACTCGTACAGAGTGGCTCCGACCGTTTTCAGGATGGCACGTCTGTAGAAGATAACAAGCGTGGTCGTTTGGGTGTCAAGGTCTCCGAAAAGGTGGGGAATGGTCTGACGGCCATTGCCAAGTTCGAGTGGCAGGTCAACACATCCCAGGCCAACATCGATGATGGTGATCGTAACTCTTTCGTGGGTTTGAAAGGCAGCTTCGGTACAGTCAAGGCCGGTTCCCTGAAGACTCCATACAAGTACATGGGGGGTGTTAAATATGACCCGTTCGTTACCACCAACATCGAAGCTCGACGTTACGGTGGCATGAGCCAGGGTAAGTTTGGTCAGAACTCATTCATGACGCAGGCAGTTGGCTATGTGACACCCAAGATGGGCGGCATCAAGATCTGGGCCGTATACAGCCCGAATTCAATTGTAGGGTCTAAGGTCGTTTCTAAAGATACTGCCGGTGACTACAGCCTGGGTGCAATGTACAAGAAGAAGAACTTCGAAGTATTTGTTGCCAGTGCATCACGTTCTACAAATCCTGGTAGAACAGAATATGACGCCGTCAAGATCGGTGGCATGTACAAGGTGGGCATGCACAAGTTCAAGGGCCAGTATGAAATGATTGATGACTCCAGTCTTGGTACCGATAGCGATGCTACCCAGTGGTTCCTCGGCTACGAAGGTAAGCTCGGCAACAATATTCTGGTGGCCCAGTTTGGTCAAGGCGAATATGATGGAGCCGCTGGCCAGGAAAACCAGTACTATGCCCTTGGTGTAATACACAAGTTCTCCAAGAAGAGTCGCCTGTTTGCCGGTTATGGTGACACGCAAGTAGATAACGTTAACAATGTGGCTAATGCGTCCAGAGACCGTAGTGCCTTCACTGTTGGTATGCGTATCGACTTTTAAGACCAATAAAAAATCTATAAAGCAGTATAGTTTGAACGGGGCCTTATGGCCCCGTTTTTTTGGCCATGGATGGCCTTATGTCGTGAGAGCATGACGAGCATGGAAGTTCTAATGCCGTGGGCGCAGGGATGCGCAGGAGCGGCCACGGATGTGCAAAGCGACGTCTCACGGAATATATTACCGTTCAATTGAGCAAGTAGCCTGGATGAAACAAAGTGGAATCCAGGGTAGAAAGGTGTCACATCCCCCGGATTACGTTGCACTGCATCCAGGCTACTTGCTAATGCCGCAGGTGTTGGAATGCGTAGGAGCGGCCCCTGGCCGCGAAAAAAGTGGCCGGGGACATAATCGCGGCCTGGGGCCGCTTCTACCTGTATCATTAACCGATTATATTTTGCGTTATCATTGATACATGGGAGACTATTCATTATTTGGCCTTTTTATCAGCGCCTTTATCTCTTCGACACTGTTTCCAGGTGGTTCCGAGGCAGTGTTGCTTTATATGGCAAACCAGCCCGAATATGACCATTTTCAATTATGGTGGGTAGCCAGTGTGGGTAATACCCTGGGGGGGATGACCTCCTGGGTTCTGGGTTACTGGGTGGCATCACGATATCCGGCGGAAGGGCTGGTTAAGGCAAGTCACCAACGGTCCTTATTCTGGCTGAAACGTTGGGGTAGCCCGGTGTTGTTGCTGTCCTGGTTGCCTGTTGTTGGTGACCCGCTGTGTGTCGTGGCCGGTTGGTTGAGAATGAACTGGCTGCCGAGCCTGTTGCTGATTTTGATGGGTAAGGCGGCGCGTTATGGGGTTTTGCTGTTTTTTGTATAAAGGGTATAAGACGCAAGGGAAAAGGGGAAAGGTACAAGGTGAAAGGGAATGAGCAACCTGCGGTTGCGTGTTTT
>DRJK01000160.1 GCA_011052215.1 Gammaproteobacteria bacterium | reverse complement strand
AGCCTGAGCCGCGACAGGCGTTCTATAAAAACACTTTGTATTTTTGGCATTGTTATTTACTTTATCATTACCATGGGCTTACAACAATTAAGAGCTGCCTGGTGAAAAATGCGGGCTAGCGGCCAAGGAGTTTCGCAGTCATGCGACCGTTTTTCATTGACCAGTGTATGGCCCTCAGACCGCCCGTAAATTTTCTATAATCGTGATTGTATTAGCCGCTGCAGAAGAGTGATATGGTCTCCACGATCATTCAGGCAAGGAATATAACTGTATGATTCTCCACCTGCCTCGATGAACAGTTTTCTGTTCTGAACGGCCGTTTCCTCCAGGGTCTCAAGGCAGTCGGCTGAAAACCCCGGGCAGATTACATCAACGCTTTTTATTCCATTTTGCCCCCAGGATTCCAGCGTCTTGTCTGCATAGGGCTGTACCCATTCTTCCACACCGAAGCGCGATTGAAATGCACATAACCAGTCATGCCCGGTAAGGTTGAGGCGCCTTGCCAGCAATGAGACTGTATCCAGACATTGTTTCCGGTAGGGGTCGCCCGCCTTTATATAACTCAAGGGCAAACCATGGAAGGAAAAAAGCAGTCTTTCAGACCGCCCGTTTTTTTTCCAGTGATCAAAAATACTGTTGGCCAGAGCCTCAATGTATAGCTCGTGGTTGTGGTATGCACCCAGCAGGTCAATTTCCGGAATATCACGGTGATTTTTTAACGCGCCAAGAACGGCATCATAGGTCGATGCCGTCGTTGTTGCCGAAAATTGCGGATAGAGGGGAAGCACTATTATCCTGTCGACTTTCAGTTTAATTAACTCGTCAATGCCCTGGCTGATGGAGGGATTACCATAGCGCATTGCCAGCTTGAGAGTGACCGGAGGATTATTATTGGCCGCCAGTTTTTTCCCAAGGGCCGCCGACTGTTGTTTTGATATCTTCATGAGGGGTGAGCCCTCATCTGTCCAGATAGAGCGGTATGCCTTCGCGGCCCTGGCTGGCCTGATATTCAGTATGATGCCATACAGAACCATGTTCCATAACCATGCCGGCTTATCAATGACGCGCCTGTCAGATAAAAATTCGGCGAGGTATTTCCGTAATGAAGAAGGAGTTGGGGAATCGGGTGTGCCGAGGTTGGTCAACAGTATGCCGATGTGTTTTTTTCCTTCGGACAAGTCTTTCATCAGGTTTTACTTCCGGACCCTGGTTTTTCCAGTATTCCTTTTTAACCCGGAAATCTTGCAACAGGGGGTCTTAACCATGGTACTTTTTACCAAGTTCATGGACTGCCTCTACCAGTACTGCGGTGTGTTGCGGGTCGATGGCAGGGTGTATACCATGGCCGAGGTTGAATACATGCCCGTTCCCGCTACCAAAACTTTCGAGTATATGTGCCACTTCCTGCCGGATCCTCTCTGGCGAGGCGTAGAGTACGCACGGGTCCATGTTGCCCTGAAGCGCAACCCGGTCGCCGACCCGTGCCCGTGCTGCACCTATTTCTATCGTCCAGTCCAGGCCGATACCATCACAACCTGAGTCAGCTATGTCTTCAAGCCACTGCGCGCCACCTTTGGTGAATAATACGATCGGGACATCTCTGCCTTCATTCTCACGTTTCAGTCCGGTGATAATATTTTTCATGTACTGAAGCGAGAATTCCAGGTAATTGGCGGTATTCAACATTCCACCCCAGGTATCAAAGATCATGACGGCCTGTGCCCCCGCCTCAATCTGTGCGTTGAGGTAAGTGGTAACAGACCGGGCCAGTTTTTCGAGTAGCTGGTGCATCAGCTCCGGGCGGTCAAACATCAGGGCCTTGGTGTTGGCAAAGACCTTGGTACTGCCACCCTCGACCATGTAGGTCGCCAGTGTCCAGGGGCTCCCGGAAAAACCGATCAGCGGCACCCGGCCAGCCAGTTCCTGCCGGATCAGGCGAACCGCATCCATCACGTAACCCAGATCCTGCTCAGGGTCAGGAATTCCCAGCTTGATAATATCCGCTTCCGTTCGGATCGTATTGGTAAAACGTGGCCCCTCACCTTCAGAGAAATACAGTCCGAGTCCCATCGCGTCAGGAATTGTCAGTATATCCGAAAACAGGATGGCGGCATCCAGCGGGAAGCGCTCGAGTGGTTGCAGGGTAACTTCGCAGGCCAGCTCCGGGGTCTTGCAGAGCGCCAGGAAATCCCCGGCTTTTTCCCGGGTTGCGCGGTATTCAGGCAGGTAGCGACCCGCCTGACGCATGACCCATACGGGTGTTGTATCGACAGGCTGGCGAAGAAGCGCCTTTAGCAAGCGGTCATTTTGCAGTGCAGGTTTACTCATAATGGTTGGGACTCTGTATCCAGACAGCGCGGCTCATGTGGATCAGGCAGTATAGCGGCTCACCCATGTGCGATCAATTGCAGGATGCGGCCTACTTGCTGCCCTTTTGAATTTCGGCCTGAATGGCACCGAATGTCCGGATCCAGGGCCTGTTTTTGCGTAAGATATCGGGTAAATTGGCTATGGATTTTATCGATGAACGCCTTTCCTTGTGGCTCCCATAGACCAGTATATACCAGCTGATTTTGCCACGGCGTATATGGTAGATTGCAGTTTTTCCACCAAAGGCCGGGTTTTTGGCGTGTCCGGTAAGGAGATCCGGCCTGGAGGAGGCCATTAACTGTGCAGTATAAAAAGCGGGCGGCTGCTTCAGTATCCATTCCTGACCCTTTATTCGGTGTCTTTCAAGTATGGTGGCAAGTGATTTCGCAGCCCGGCTGTCTGTTTTTTCAGGCATGGGTGTATTAACAATTTTAACGGGCTCCAATGCTGCCTGCCTGGTTTTTACGGGTTGCAGATCCGTGGTGTCATCCGCACGGAGTTTTTCTGGCGGGCTTTTTGCTGCAGGTGTGCCAAGCTGCCTTGTCTGGCCGGTATCATTTTTCTGAAGGTGTAATGACTTGATGGACGATATCTCGACCGGAACCGGGTCGGGGATCCTGTTGAGCAGGTAGCCTTGTATCTCCGGGAGCTCGAGAGGTTCCTTTGCAGGCGGAGTGTCCTGTTCCACATCGGTCTTTATCAGGTTGTTGATATCATCCTGAAAAAGCAATATTAATGAAAGCGCGACGACCAGTGTTACATAAATCCAGACGCGTGGTTTTAATACCGAAGCAATGCCACCTGTGTTGCCGGGCAGCGCGGGGTTGTTTTTTTCTTTTTCTCCCAGCAGTATTTCATGTGCGAGCTGGTGAATTTTTGTGATTTTACCCTTGGTGCGCCGGTAAATATATTCCAGCTCCTTCGGGGTAAAGGGGAGTTCTTCCTTGAGGCCGGCTGCCTTCATTCTGTGCAGGATGTATTGCCCCGTCTGGCCCCGGGTTAATTCGGTCAACTGGATAAAGTGCATGTGCGATCTGAGCTGCATCAGCCTGGTAGTATTGCCGGGCTGTGTGGTCAGTACGATTCCCCATGAAGAATCTGCGTCTGAATCGTCTTCCGTATCACTCGTCTGTAATGACAGCAGGGCATCAAGTGTGTCGCCGGGAAAATCCTCGATATCATCTGCGAGAATGACAGGTATCTGGTCATTTCGCCGCATATTTCTGGCCTGTTCCCGCAGGGAGTCCAGAGTCGTCTTGTAATCCAGTTTATCCGGCAGCTCCAGTTTTGCGGCAATGGTTGACAGGAGCTTGTTTGCTGTAATTTCCGGATCTGCGCTGATGTACCAGCATCTCAGGTTGGCAGGGGCCCTTTCGATAAATTTTTGTATCAGGCAGGTTTTACCGACACCCTCTTTCCCGACTACCACAGAAACCATATCACTTGATTGAACAAGGTGGATCAGGTGGTTGAGGTGCTGCTCCCTGTCGGCACCCATAAAGTATGAATTACCAGGGATTTTTGCAGAAAAAGGCAGGGTGCCCAGGTTGTATTTTTCCAGGTAAGGCACCAGTTTCTTTTCGATTCCTTTATCAAAAACAGATTTTGAATCCTGTTGATTATTGTGCAAGATTTCCCCCTTCGGCAAACACTATTCGATAGCCTCTGTTTACCTGTCGATCTTTCACCTTTACCAGTGCGTCCAGTGCATCTTCCCTGTTCTTATAATACTCTTTTGTCACTTTTCCTGCAGCACCTTGATAACCCGATTCTTTAATGAGCGTCCAGCCTTCAAGCAGATCTTCCTGCAGATGAATATGATAAAAGCGAGGTGCCTTTTCGCCCGATGTGGCAGTTTGCATATAGATTCGCATAATCTGGATATTATGGTCAGATTACTGTAAATGTAAAGTGATTTCAGTATGTTATGCATGCTCCTTGTCGGCATAACAGTATTGATTTTATTATTAACGGACTCAGGTTGGTCCGAGTGGCTGGCAGATACGCTGGTATTCCCTTATCGCATACCGGTCGGTCATCCCGGCAATATAATCGGCAATCGCACGCGCCTGCCCGCATTGCCTTTTGTCCTGCTCGAGGGCTCCGGCTTTTATTGCGGTATCCGGCGGTAGCAGACGCGTATCATTCATAAACGCGTCAAAGAGTTCATGAATGATCGTGACAGCCTTCGTTGACATCCTGTGTACGCGATAATGCTGATAGAGGTTTGTACGCAGAAAATGTTTGAGCTCCCGGTTTCGGCTACGCATTTCATCACTGAAAATAATCAGCGGTTTACCGGCTGCACGTATGTCGTCGATATTCCCGGGTTGCTCTGACAGGAGTAATTCTTCTGTATTTCTGATGAGATCCGATACCTGTAAATTGATTATCCTGCGTACAACCTCGTAGATCGTACGGCGCTCATTGAGTTCAGGGTAACTGTTTTTTACTTCATTATAGGGGTTTGAAAACAGCTCGACTCCCCTGAGTTGTTTGATCGTTATCAGGCCTGAACGTAACCCGTCATCCACATCATGGCTGTTGTAGGCAATTTCATCGGCCAGGTTGGTCAGTTGTGCCTCCAGGCTCGGTTGCGAGTGTCTGAGAAAGCGTTCTCCAACTTCTCCCAGTTTTCTGGCATGGGGTATGGAGCAATGTTTAAGAATGCCTTCACGACTTTCAAAGGTCAGGTTGAGTCCCTGGAATTCGGCATATCGCTCCTCGAGTTCATCAACGACACGCAGTGACTGAAGATTATGCTCAAAGCCGTTAAACATGCGCATCTTGTTATTCAGTGCATCCTGGCCCGCATGGCCAAACGGGGTATGGCCAAGATCGTGCGCCAGCGCGATGGCCTCGGTCAGGTCTTCATTCAGTCTTAAGGCCCGCGCAATGGAGCGGGCAATCTGGGCGACTTCAATTGAGTGTGTCAGCCTGGTACGGTACAGGTCACCTTCATGGTTAACAAAGACCTGTGTTTTATATTCGAGTCTGCGGAAGGCAGCAGAATGGATAATGCGATCCCGGTCGCGTTGATATTCAGATCGATTCGCGGGTGGTGGCTCCTGATAGCGACGTCCCCGGGAGTGTTTATCTGTTGCAGCGTAACCGGCGAGTTCAGTCATTTCGGATTTTCAGATCTGCGCTGTTAATTCCGGGGGTTTCATTGAGCAGCTCTTCGAGGTGTGATTGTTCAAATTCTTCTGTAACAAATGATTTTCCGATGGCCTTTAGTAGCACAAAGCGGAGCTTGCCTGCCAGTACTTTTTTGTCTACCGACATGAGATCAAGGAACTGTTGTGCCGACAGTTCAGCCGGGGTCCCGGTTGGCAAGCTGGCCCTGAGTAAAATTGATTTAATGCGTGCCAGCTCATGAGATGATAGCCAGCCATGACGAGCCGAAAGGTCTGCTGCCATCAGCATACCGCTTGCAATCGCCTCCCCATGCAGCCAGGTACCGTAACCCGTTCCTGTCTCTATCGCATGGCCGAATGTATGCCCCAGGTTGAGCAAGGCACGTTGCCCGCTCTCCTTTTCATCGGCTGCAACAACCTCCGCCTTGTTCATACAAGAACGGTTGATGGCATAAATCAGGGCATCCTTATCACGCTGGATCAGTTTTTCGATATTATCTTCCAGCCACTCAAAAAATTCATAATCCCTGATCAGGCCATATTTTATGATCTCGGCAATGCCTGCATTCAATTGCCTGTTATCCAGCGTGTTCAGGGTGTCGATGTCTGTAATGACGCATTGTGGTTGATGGAATGCACCGATCATGTTTTTACCCAACGGGTGGTTGACACCTGTCTTGCCACCTACCGACGAATCAACCTGGGCCAGCAGCGTGGTTGGTATTTGTATAAAATTGACCCCACGTTGATAGCAAGCTGCTGCAAATCCTGTTATGTCACCAACAACGCCACCGCCCAGTGCAATCAGTGTGGCGGTTCGGTTGAAATGTTTTTCAAGTAAATGAGTAAAGATGCGCCGGGTTATTTCCAGTGTTTTATATTTCTCACCATCGGGTAATATGACGGTTTCCGTCTCGAAGTTACCCAGTGCGGACTGTGCCTTTTCCAGGTACAGGGGCGCGACGGTCTCATTGGTTACAATCAGGACCTGGTTTCCCTTGATATGTGGTATCAGCAGTTGCTGATCCGCCAGTATCCGGCTGCCAATGTGAATGGGGTAGCTTCTGTCCCCGAGTGCTACTGTCAGTGTATTCATTGCATGCTATTTTATCTGAAATGCCATTGATGTGTATAGCACATGTCTGTTGCTTAACCCGCATTTCTCACCACCATTCTACTGCGACGGCCCAATGGCACGCCCTGCTTGACTTTCACCTGGTCGGTCTGCTCAACATAGTGTCGACTATGCCTGCACGGCCCTCGGTCGTGAAAGTTAATCATGCCGTACCCTTGAACCGTCTCGCTACGAACGGTGGTGAGAAATGCGGGTTAAGGGCCCTGCCGGTTTTCTGTTAGTGGCTTTCTTTATTTGTTACCAGGTCCAGTCCCAGTTTATGGATTATTTCCAGACTTACCTGTTGAATGGATTTGCCATCAGTGTTGACGATGATACTGGCAATTTCCCGGTATAGCGGGTCGCGGCTACGGAAAAGCGCGTTCAGCTTTTCTTCCGGGTCGCCGGTTCGCAGTAATGGCCGACTGGTATCCCGTCTTGTCCTGCTCAATTGTTGTGAAACGGTTGTGTGCAGGTAGATTACCTTGCCACGTGCCTCCATCAGCTTTCTGTTGTCCCCGGAAAGTACAGATCCGCCGCCTGTAGCCAGTATGATATTTTTTTGCCGGGTCAGTTTATCGATCATCTGTGATTCACGTTGCCTGAAACCCTTCTCACCTTCCAGTTCAAAAATAAGCGGTATACTGGCCCCTGTGTGCCGTTCGATCTCACGGTCGCTGTCGACAAAATCAACACCCAGCTTGCTGGCAAGGCGTTTGCCTATGGTCGATTTTCCTGCCCCCATCGGGCCGATCAATATAATGTTGTCGGGAATATTCATGGTACAAAAAATAGTTGATTACTTGCCGTATGCCTATACCGGCTCCATATTCTCACATTTAGCCGTGATCTGACCTGTATCAGCCTTTACGGGATGGCACAAAAAAGCCGCAGCAACGATCATCGTTGCTGCGGCCTTTCCCCGCTGTGCTATTGTATTGCCGATTTAAGCTCTTCCTTGATAATCTTGGGTGTTACAAAGATCAGTAATTCCTGTTTTTTATCTGTACCCGCCTTGCTCCTGAATAAATAACCTAAAACAGGCAAGTCAGCAAAGAATGGTACCCTTTTTCTGGTATTAACCCGGGATTTCTCGTAGATTCCCCCCAGAACCACGGTCTCGCCATTGGATACCAGGGTCTGGGTCTTGACGTTATTGGTATTGATACTGGGGACGCCGTTGAAAATCGTTCCGACACTGTCCTTGTTGACCTCTATATCGAGGATAATCTGGTCATCCGGGGTGATCTGCGGGGTGACCGTCAGCTTGAGTAGTGCCTCTTTGAAAGACACGGCAGTTGCGCCACTTGATGACGCCTGCTGGTACGGAATTTCCACACCAGCTGAAATGGTGGCGGCCTTCTGGTTGGCGGTGATGACCTTCGGGCTGGAAACAATCTCGCCATCCCCTTCGTTTTGCAGGGCGGTCAGTTCCAGCTGGACCACGGCACTGCTTGCCTTGGCAATCGCCAGTCCCACCGTACCGTTAGCGGCTGCTACGGGCAGGTCAACGATCAGGTCACCAAGCCCGGTGCTGGGAGTGGTGCCGGAGACCCCGCCGCCACCGGTATAATAGGTGTACTGGCCGCCGGTTTTTTGCCCTGCGATCCCGAAACGCACACCCAGGCTTTGTGCGAAATCCTGATTGGCAATGACTATACGTGACTCAATCAACACCTGCCTGACGGGAATGTCGAGCTTGCTGATGACCGCACGAATTTGGGCCAGCTTGTCCGAGGTGTCCTGGATAAGCAGGGTGTTGGTACGTACATCGATGGTGATACTGCCCCTTGAAGACAGCAGGCTGTTGTTGGCGCTTTTAAGCAGCGTCGCAATGTCTGTGCCCTTGGCGTAATTGATCTGGAACCACTCCGTGCGCAATGGCGCCAGTTCTTCTATTTGTTTCTGTGACTCGAGCTCCAGTTTTTCGCGTGCGGCAATTTCGGCACTGGGTGCAATCAGGACGACATTACCGGTTTTACGCATCGCCAGTCCTTTGGTCTTCAGGATGATATCCATGGCCTGGTCCCAGGGAACATTCTTCAGGCGCAGGCTCAGGCTGCCCGAAACATTATCGCTGACGACCAGGTTCAGGCCGGTAAAGTCAGCGAGCAGTTGCAGAACGGCACGTACCTCGATGTTCTGGAAGGTGAGTGACAGGCGTTCCCCGGTATAACCAAAGCGTTTTTTCTTGGTTGCCTCGACCTGTTCCTTCGATAGTGGTTTGAGCTCGATGGTGTAGACGTTGTCGGCCTGATAGGCCAGGTGATCATAGTTATCATTAACAGGGGTAATGACCATACGGGTATCATTTCCCCTGGCCATGGTGTCAATGGTTTTTACGGGTGTGGCAAAATCCAGTACATCCAGGCGCCTGATCAGTTCGTTGGCAATGTTTGTGTCCTTGAAGTCAATCAGTATCTTGCCACCCTCCTGGCGCATGTCGATTCCTGTCGATGCATCCGAGAGTGTGACAATGATCCGTCCCTCTCCCTTTTGACCCCGTCTGAAATCGATATTGGACAGTTGGTGTTTTTTGTCAGTTAAAAACTGGTGGGCCTTTGTTGATATGCCGGTCATTCCCTGTGTGAGGCCCCCGCCCGGGGCACCGTTCAGGGTGACGATGACCTGGTTTCCATTGACCCTTGTCTGGTAGGAAACGAGTTCAGTCAGATTGATAACGACGCGGGTTCGTCCCTTTGCCTCTATCGAATTAATGCTCTTTGCCAGACCAATGCCGACATTCATGTTGCGCTTGTTCAGTTTGTTTTTGGTATTGGCAAGATCCAGCGCAATACGTGCCGGGTTGTCGATGGTAAAGCTGAGCGGCTTGGTGGCCGGTTCTGACATCGTCAGTGTTATCTGGACGCGGTCACCAGGCATGGAGGAGACGCTGATATCCTGTAAACTGTTTGCCGAAGTATATCCTGAAGCGCCCAACAGCCACAGACAGGAGAGCAGCAGAAATTGCCTGAATGTTGTGTTTGATCCCTTATTGTTGTTAACTTCATTTTTATTGGTCATGGGTAGTTTCCTGGTGCGATTGTTCAAACTCATCACTTAATTCCCCTTCGGGTCTTCTGCCAGTGCCATCGATGCAGGGCGTTCCATCCAGTCGCCAAGTCCGTCAGGCACAATTTCCATTAAATTTATTCTGTCTTCTGTTATCTCGGTGATTTTACCGTGATTTTGACCAAGATAGTTACCTTTTTTTAGCCTGTGAATGGTTCCGTCATTGGTTTTAAGCAGCGCCCAGCGAACGTTTTTCTGTTCCAGCGTACCAACCATGCGCAATCCGTCCAGTGGAAATGACTCCAGAATCTCCCTGGGGCGTCCCTCGACGGGTTTAGGGCCCCTGCCCTTGCTTTTGACCCTGACTGTTCTGGCAATCCGGGTAACGGTTTCCTCAAACGGGTTTTTGGTCAGATTGGCAGAATAACGGTAGGTTTCGTGAGGTTTGATTTCGGGCAATGGCGGTAATTTAGGTTTCTGCCTGTTTTTGGCGTTATGAACAAAAGTCTTCAGATCACTGATATCCGAACTACAGGCGGACAGGCCCATTACCAGGAAAACGGCAGCCACGGGAGCCACAAATTTTCTATAAATCGATGTGCCGGGAAACATTATTTTTCCCCCTCGTCATCAAGGTAGCGGTATGTCTTGGCCGTAGCGGTCATGGTCATACGGTTTTTGCCCCTTCTGGACAGATGAATATTGTGCAGGGTTACAATGCGTGGCAATGCAGCGATACCACTCGCAAATGCGCCAAATTCGTGATATTTACCGGTTACCCGTATTGAAATGGGTAATTCGGCATAGAAGTCTTTTGGTATCTCGGGGCTTGGTTTGAAAAGCTCGAATTCCAGTCCACTGGCCAGGCCGGTCTGTGAAATATCCACCAGTAGTTCGGCGACCTCTGTCTTGTTCGGCAGCTGACGGCTGAGCTTCTTGAAATCGGTGCGCATTTCTTCAAGTTGTACTTTTAACTGGTCAAGAATGGCGGCCTTGCTCGCCCGGATCAATACCCTGTTTTTCAGGGTTTTTTCTTCTTTCTGCACTTTCTCCAGTGCATCCTGCTGGTCGTAAATATCAAAGTACATTACACCGATAATCACCAGTGCGCTTAGAAAGGTGATGACAATGACCTTGGCGATTAATGGCCAGTTGCCAATGTTGTTGACATCCAGATCGAGGTCGCTCAGATCGAAATTCTTCATTTCTTGTTCTCCGATCCGCTGGCT
>DRJK01000159.1 GCA_011052215.1 Gammaproteobacteria bacterium | reverse complement strand
GGGGGGAGCTATCACGGCCGCCTATTTCCTGCTCAGGTCTCTACCCGATGAAACAATGGCACTCGCGAAAGGTGGCTGGGCACTATTCGGTGCCGTAGTGGCAGCATTTATGTGGACTCGCATGGTGGCCGATGCTCCGATTTTCCGCAGCCCTTTCAGTGTTATCTCGGTCTTTGCGGTCTTCGTGTCAACACTAGCCTACGTGTCTGCTTCCAGTGTTGAACGTTCGCTTTATCAGTGGTCTCTGCCGATTGGTCTTGTCGTCGGGATCATTGTCAGTCGCGTGTCACGGCAAGGGCCCGCTCGACATGATGACGACGGAAAAGGGACAAGTCGAGCCTAATACATATGAGCCGATCTCAAGTCAATAGGCATTAAAAATCACTAACATGCAAGGAGGCGGGGCTACCCATTAGCCAGCCCCTGACAAGCATTCATCATCTCATTGAGCGAGATGGCCGTTGTGCCATGCCCCATGGAAAATCTATCCTGTCCTGCATAGACCACAAAACGTCGTGTCGCATCCACATCCGCGCAGGCGGTGTAAAACCCTTTCGATAATGACGGGGTGGAGCTACGCTTGATCTCAATCGCCCATTTTTCCTGATTTGGAAATTCAAGGAGCAGATCAATTTCCGCCCCGCCCGGTGTTCCATAGAAGAAGGGAATAATATGTCCGGGGGTTGCGGACAAAATATTCTCGATCACAAATCCTTCCCAACTACCGCCGACGACGGGATGCCCCAAAAGATCGTTTATAGTTTGGATATGCAGCAGGGTATGTACGATTCCGCTGTCCCTGACATAAACTTTAGGAGAACGGATCAGGCGCTTTCCCGTGTTGGATGACCAGGGCTGAAGGCGGCGGACAAGAAGCAGATCCACCATGAGATCAAGGTAACGAGCCACGGTCGTTCCGCTTACACTCAGGTTTCCGGCTAACTGAGACGCGTTCAGAACACCGCCTTGCCTGTGAGCGAGCATGGTCCAGAAGCGGCGCAAGGTTTCGGCCGGGATACGGGGGCCTAGTTGCGGTATATCACGTTCCAGATAGGTTTTGAGGAAATTTTCGCGCCATTCAAAGCTCTCTTTTTTTGCGGCGGCCAAAAGACTTCGCGGAAACCCCCCGCGCAGCCAGAGCTGATTGAGGGAAAGATCAGGGTCTTCCTTACTCCTGTATTCAAGATATTCCAGGGCATCTACAGGATGTAATTCAATATAGGCGATACGTCCCGCCAGCGTTTCACTGGACTGTTTGAGAAGATCAATCGAAGCCGAACCCAGAAATAAAAATTGTTCGGCATTATTGCCTCGCCGGCGTTCATCATCGATGATGCCCCGGAGCGGGGCAAAAATTTCCGGCGCCCGGTGAACTTCATCCAGAATTATCAGTTTTTCCCGGTTTTCCGCATGAAAGATCTCAATATCGGTAATCCTGGTGAGATCACGCTGTTTTTCAAGATCAAGATAGATAGACGGGTGCAAATCCGCAAGGCCAAGGGCAAGGGTCGTTTTGCCGACCTGACGCGGCCCCATAAGGGCTACTGCCGGGTTCCTGGCTATGGAGGATTCGATTTCTTTTTGGATGCGGCGCTTTATCATCTCCGCTAATCTAACATGGAATATGGGAATTGCATAGATGAGCGGACATTACGGCCAATCATAACGGCGGGACAACCTGCGAAAAAAAGCCGGATGGTCTCTACTCCGGCTCTTTGCTTTTCCCCGCTCGATTCCGAACCGGCGCTTATGGCTGGAAGGCATCCGGGCTAGCGTGCCAGCGTCTCCGCGAAGCCGTTTCCGAAATCAAAAAAGGTTGTGAGGTGAAGGAAAGATCCTGTTCCTGGGGCGGAGGGCGCGGTTCGTCTGATGGAAAGGCTTTGGCCGGCGCTGGAACACATAGACACTTCCAGCGGTGCACTGGGATCGGCTGTCTACAAAACACTGGATACGTTGATACCCATCATTATCGAAGCACCCGCTGACGACAAGACCCGCAACAAATGGCTCGACCGGCTCTGGCAAGCCATAATTCGCACTCCACCCACGCTCCATTATTGGGATAATCGTAGACAATGAGTGACAACGAAACAGAAAGTCAGAGAGAAGAAAAATCCTGTAAAAACAGTGCCTTTCGTGGTTTTTGGTGGTCTGTGATGGTCTTTGAATTTGGTGCCGAGGAGAGGACTTGAACCTCCACGTATTGCTGGGCTCCGTAGGCACCAGGGGCTACCCAAAATTAATAATCGTCACGCAAATAGCGTGCGTGAGTTTTGCGTGAATGAGTCCCGCACAGTCCTGCATTGTTATGCAAATTAAGCAACGAGCGTCCCGGTAAGTCATTGTAAAATAAAGTTATTTGATGGCACATTCGGGACTGAAAATCCTCGTGTCGGCAGTTCAATTCTGCCCCTGGCCACCAATTAGTTTGTTGTAAAGTTGTAAATGGTTGGTGTTCCTGACAGTGCATGGCAGGGTTGAATCGAACCCTACGTGGTTAGATTAACTCGACTCATCCCTGAGTTTCGCCCTTCGGGTAGATTCGTTGTCCAAATCTGCTCCCGGCAGATTTATCCATCTCTGGCGACTATTAAACCAGTTGCTTACCGTACCCGGGTTTTGTAAACTACTGTTACCCGAGGCATATCCCTTCTTAAACTTGATAATTCTCCCAATATTCATTAAGATACAGCGTCCTCACTAGTACTCGCTAGCTCCCACTAGCCCCTTGTTTTATTTGTTTATGCTTCCCTGCCGCCGTGGAGAAGTGATGATGGCGATGTCCCTGCACCAAGCGTACCCCGTGATGTTTTGGTCGACACGAGATCGACAAGCAGATGGATCCTCAGCCTGATTCCGCGATCCTGGTGAGAAATGCGGGCTAGCGAAGTCCGATAGACAAGCGATCTAACCGGCAAATGATTACCGAACACGTTTAAAACGACATTAAGGGAAACCATGGATTCTTTCCAGGGAATGTCATTCATAGAGCCATCTAAACAGGAGACACTAAAGAAATGTATAAGAATAAGATTGCTATCTGTGGAACTGGAAATGAGCCTAGTATCTCTAATGCAGGTCACTCCATAATTAGGGGGGGGTCAACGATGACCGCCCAGCCATGTAGCAATGCAACTACGGTAACGACAGCACTCTTGCTCGCGGCAGGAACGGGAAGCCGCCTGCAGCCATTGACCCTGGATGTCCCCAAGTGTCTCACTGAGGTTGGAGGCATTCCTATCCTCAAGCGGCTGGTCAAAAATTTGCGCGCGCAGGGGTTTGAGAGGCTGATCGTGGTGATCGGCCACCTGGGTGATCACATCCAGAAATTTCTGCAACAACATGCCGGAGATATGCAAATCGATTACGTCTTCAATCCAGACTACAGGACAACAAATAATATTTACTCTCTGTGGCTGGCTCGACAACAGATTCGGGAGCCTTTTTTGCTGGTGGAGAGTGACCTGGTTTTCGAAACCAGCATGCTGGACGATATGCTCCAGGCTGACAAGATGGCAATTTCGAAGATACTTCCCTGGATGAATGGTACTACAGTAGAGCTCGGGGTTGGGCTTGGGCTAGAGCGGCGAGTGACGGCCTTTCGCAAGGGTGGAGAGCATTGTGACGGTGCTCGCCAGTACAAAACGGTTAATATCTACAGCATATCCCTTGATTCATGGAACAAGGTTGAGGAAAGGTTAGGTCGCTATGTCTCGGAAGGCAGGCTCGGTGAGTATTACGAGGTCGTGTTTGCCAAGATGATCGCTGACGGCACACTCTCTTTCGATGCGGTCTTCTTCGATGCAAACAGATGGTATGAGATCGATACCAGGAAGGACCTGCGCGCGGCAGAGAATCTGTTTGCCCGACCTCGTTCCATCGTCAGTAGTTCTCTAATGGGTATCGAGCCGGCGGTCACCATTGCCTGAGATCGATCACACATCCGTCAATCAGTATTGGGAGAGCGTCAAATCTTCGATTTTGGGGCCATACATGATGGATGGCTTTGGTTTTCCGGCGAGTGCGGGCGATTTTCGGTTTCATGCGGAGACCCGGATCGTCCGGCGCTTACTTCGCGGCATAGAGCACGATGGCACGGTTCTGGATCTCGGCAGTGGTGTCGGGTATTGGGCCGAGGAGTTCGCTCGCAGCTTCTCCCAAGTGGTCGCGGTTGAAGGCAGCAATGCACTCTACCCGGCGCTGGAGGAGCGATGTGCCCCACATTCCAACATACACACCATACAAGGTAATGTCCTGTCGTTTGATCCTGGTGGCAACTATAGCCTGGTTTTTCTCGGCGGCCTGCTTATGTACCTCGATGAAAATGACGTTATCGCCCTGTTACAAAAGTTGATCCCATGTCTCGGATCCGATGCGATCATTCTGTGCCGTGAGTCCACGGTTCGGGGGGCGACGGTAACGCGTACTGGTGACTATCCCGTCGTTTATCGTTCTGTGTCAGACTACAAACGCATCTTCAAACAATGCGGATTGACACTTAAGCACGTTGAAAGAAACGAGCCCTATGTTCTGATGCAGATGGGGTGTGAGCTGATCAAAAAATGGAAGTGGGCTGTCCCGGTACCGTTTCAGGCCCTCCAGATTATGGGTCGCCTGACCTACTGGGGCATGCGTTTGGGGGCTCCCTTGATCAAGCGTCTCCCCAAGATCCTCGGGATCCCGTTTCCAGGCCTGGAAAATCATTTTTTTGTGCTTGCAACGGACAAGTCTTGAAATCACAGACAGAAACACCTCAACGAAGCTTCCTTTACCGGAATCTGGCTAACATAACATCGATTCTCGGCGTGTTGCCCTTGGCGTTGTTGTTTCTGGAAGATGGTTTTCGTTACCTGATCCCGTTAATCATTTTCAATAATATTATGGATGATCTCGATGGTGTGCTGGCTGCCAAATTGAATATCCGCAGCCGGTTCGGCGCCGATCTTGACAATATTTGTGATGCAGTCGCACATGTGGTCTTTGTCTTGGCTGTAGGCTCACATTTTGGCGGACTGGTCTTGATGGTGAGTATGGTCACTGCAGCTTCGATCATTCTTCGTGTCACTATCCGGGTCAATCCCGAAGGGCAGACAGGAAATGGTTCGCCGACCAATGAGCTAATGCGCCACATGTTGTTCGTTCTCCTGTTGACACAAATGTTTGATGTCGACCCTGGACTTTATCTGGTTCTGATATTTATCTTGCATTCGGTGACGATGATCGTGCCATTCAAGTTAACGGTTCTTATTCGAGGGCTGGCAAAGACCGCCACTGCGGTGGCCTTTGTGAATGTAGCGCTGGTGATGGCATGGCTTATACCGGCCGTTACGCTACTCATCGCAGTGGCCTTTATCAGCACCTACTTGTATTCATTTATAGTTGGCGGGGGAAAATGGTTAGGGCAATGGGAAAACAGAATATTTTGACAGAAGGTGTTAAAGAGCATTCCGCTATTGGAAGTCAGCGCCCGCCTCATCCAGCCATTACACCGGGATAGTAGCAAGGCAGCTAAAAACAGATAAGGAAGTATGCGCATATTTTTTGGGGTTTCATGATATGTCAAAGTTACCATCATTATTCGGTCGCCTCCTGTGCTGGTTGGGGTTTCATGACTTTCGCGTCATCGACAAGACTTTCGAGTTTGGTGCCGGAGGCGGTATCGAAAAGGTCGAGTGTCAGCGATGTGGTGTGACCATGACTCGCCAGACATGATTGCTCGTTTCCTTCTTCCTCTGTCAATACTACGCCACGACTGCATAGATAGTTTAGTTAAGCATTTTCTTTCTTTCTGACTGTGTCATATTTGTGTCACAAATGACGGCAATATAAAATAGTTTCTACTAAGCTAGAAGCTGCAAGCACTGTAAGTGTTTGTTTTAATAAAAATTAAATTTTCACAAAGAACTGAGCGACCGACTGAAAATCCTCGTGTTGGCAGTTCGATTCTGCCCCTGGCCACCATTTTGACTTATTGATTTATATCCGGTATATCCCCGTCGCATAACCCCGCCATCAGGACAGGCGCGATGTCATCAGAGGTCACCCCGCAGTACGAATTATTAATTGATACCTTTTTGTTCAGTGGCTAGCAGCATTATACAACCAGCTTGCCATGGGACGCAGTTGTTCAAAGTCACTCTCCACCAAGGGTGTATCATGATCGGCATCCGGCATATTAAATATTTTTAACGGCCCGGCGTACGCATTGATGATCTGACGCTGGATGTGGGGCAGCACAACCGTGTCCTGTTGCGCAGTGACAAAGACGGCGGGAACGGTTACCCTCCGGGCATTGGCAAGACTGTCCAGTTCGGGCGGTATCTGATCGGCGATCATGCGGGCCAGCCATTTGAAGTGCCACCAGCCCGATTGTGCCAGAATCACCTCACGCAGGGCCGGTGGATTTTGTACCAGCAGACCATCAACCCGGTGGCGTGCAGCAAGGTAAAGCGCACTCACGCTGCCGAGGCTGCCACCGGCGACAATCACGGGGGTTTCACCGGCAACCTGCTGCAATTCCTGCAATGCACGTTCGGCCATTGCCGGCAGCTTCTTCAGACTCGCCGTGCCGCTGCTATTACCGTAACCGGGAGGATTAATGGCCCAGATTTCGACGCATCGTTGCGACCAGCAATCCTCGACAAAATCAGTTCTGTGCTCGGCACGACTGGCCGTTCCCGGAAACTCGAGCAGGTACAGATCCGGCGCTCCCTGTGTGTCCGGTCCAACGCGGTGCACCCATACCTCCAGGTCACCATCGCCATGCGGGAGCCGTGAGGGACTTCTTTCCGGTACATGGATATCATGTCGGGTAGATTGAAGAATGAGTCTGTCGGTTAACCAGCTTAATAAAGACATGCGATTTCTAGACAAAAAACGCAGGGCCGTAGGGTGTAATACCCTTGTGACTATAATGAATCCGGTAGCGCTTGCCGTTGCGCTGCTGAAGAAGTCCGGCAGCATCAAGCTCAGCAGGGATATCTATCGGTACGGACTCATGATGTCGCATAACGTAACGCATCGCGAGTGGTGCACACAGAAACAGCCCTCTCAGACCGGCATGAGCAAATTCCTTCATCCAGACTTCCGTGGTACCGAGAAACGGCTCAGGGAGTTTATCCAGTATCACGCCTTCGTTCTGCCCGTTGGCAATCAGCCGTTTCACAGTCAGTAACACGGTGTAGCGTGCCAGGGTTACGCAGGAACGCACCAGCGGGTGATAGGTATCCTGCTCCGGGGGAATAAGCACCTGTGTCAGTGCCTGCGGATCCGATGTTTTGATACGCTCGAGCAGTTCATTCCACTGGCAGCGGATATCCTGTTCAGCATCGTTGCCAGGGGGGGCATGCTTCAACCAGGCTTCCTCTCCACCCGCCAGCATGTGCGCGAGTGTATCACGCGCCACGCCGTCCCCCAGTGTTACCGTCGACATGAATAATTCAGCCAGTCCTTCCTTCCCGCCCGGCAAGCGCAAGGGATAGCAATACCAGTCACGCCCTTCCAATACATCTTCCAGAAACCTCTGCGACCCGGCGAAGGCACGCAGGCTCAACCAGTAGATTTGTGACTCGTCGTCCATGCCTTTACGAAATGCCCAACTGACATCCGGGCGCCGCCAGGAGACCCAGCTGAACACAAGGTCAGGAATCCGTGGATCTGCGCCGGTTTCGGCACCTGCAAGGTCAAGCAGTTCCGGCTCCTTACCTGGCTCAAAAATAAAACGCAGTTGTACATGCTGCAAGGGCCCAAACCGCCCACCTTCTCCAAAGGGCACCAGCGTGAGTTCGGCACTTTGCAGCCCGTCAAGCGGGACTCGTGCACTGTGCAGTACGGTGGATTTTTCAAACGGGTTACCGCCATAATTAATGTGTCGCAGAACGATAGAGGCATGTTCACCGTGCGGTTGACTGGCTGGCCAGTCGACCAGTACCGGGATCGTTGCCGCCATGTACCCTCCCGGGATAACGTCACGATCAGAGCGTAATCGCATAATCTGCGTCTCGTCCTCCACCCAGGAGAGAATCTGACTTGGGGTCAGGGTTCTGTACTGGCTGTCAGCGTCCAATTTATTCATGTAGAGGTCTGCCCCGGATTCCACAATTGATCATTTCAAATTTTATGTCAGGTATTATACTAACATATTCATTTATGCTTCTCCGGTAACCGTTACTGGACAGGAGGCCGGAACTATCGGTACCCGACAAGGGTCATACCATACATCTGCTGCTCCCACGAAGATGAAGACATAATGGCCGTCATGACGCTAACTGGCAATATCGCGACATATGAGATAAATCCTGATCGTTGGCTTGAGGACTATGGCGATTCCCTGTACCGATACGCCCTGAGACTGCTGGGCAAAACTACCGATGCAGAAGACATGGTGCAGGAGACCCTTGTAGCAGCATTCCAGGCACGTGCAAGTTACACAGGTCGTGCATCAGAAAAAACCTGGCTTACGGGTATCCTCAAGCACAAGATTATAGACTTTATCCGTAAGCAGGTACGAGAGAAAACCGTTGATGATATCGGCGCATTATCCGATGCAGCCATAGAAAATGATGAGGTCGACATGTTCGATGCACGTGGCAACTGGATTTACCCTCCAACTGACTGGGGTAATCCGGATAAAATACTTCACAACCATCAGTTTATCGATTCATTTGAGAGGTGCCTGAAACACCTTAATCCTGCCCTCGCCGAAGTTTTTTCGCTCAAGGAAATCCTGGGTATATCCAATCAGGAAATATGTAAGAAACTTGATATAACGACGACTAACTGTAGCGTGATGCTTTATCGTGCGCGCATGGGACTAAGATCCTGTCTTGAGACTAAATGGTCTGATATCAATAATGAGGAAACAGGGTAATGCGTTCATGCAAACAAGTCTCTTTTCTGGTGTCAGAATCACAAGACAGAAAACTCTCGTTACGTGAAAGGCTCAGTGTAAAAGTCCATCTTCAGATGTGCAAGGCCTGTCAGCAAATGGCCAGGCAAATAAAATTGTTGCGCGCCACATCAAGGCAATACAAGTGTGCAGAAGACGGTAAGCCCAGACACCGGCAAGATCATTTGTCTAAAGAAGCCAGCGAACGAATCCGTGAGCGATTGCGCCACGTATCGCATAACCAGGGCAACCGGAAGTAACAGGGCATTAACCCCGCCGAAGAGGATATTCAGTCCTGTCGAGCCGTTCATGTGATACAGGTAAAAAAATAAAATATCTGTCACTGTTCCGTTAACTGTATGAAGTACATATCAATGTGAGGACATGGAACCGGACCAGCCAGATCAAGACACGCAAAACATGCCATCCATGGCGGCTCGGCAGCCGCATCCATGCGACAGACGGTCTTGATCTGGCTGGTCCGGTTCCATGTCCGTATTACTCAATTGGGCCCAAAACATACTCGCCACTTGCGTTTCAACTACATTCGTTACGGGTTAACAGGGCAGCGGTGAATATCTGTAATAAATCACCCATGTATACGACTAAACAATGGCTGAATGTATCCGGGTCGGGAAATATACCGTAATCGACATCAGCCTTTGTCCATGGTTGAGCCGTTATTACAGGTGCTAAAGACGGTTGCATACGATTCGGATACAACACAAATAACCGGAGTATTTCAATCACACAGATAAGGAACCAGAATATGAAACATGCAAAAAAAGACTGGCATAAAATCGCCATCCCATCATTGGCACTGCTTGGTACACTCACATTATTTGGTTGTCAAAGTATGATAAGGGCCGTCGGGATGGGGCCACCCATGGGGTCCGGCCAGGATATAGCAGATTCACAGGATTTATGGAATACCCTGGAAAGGGCGCAGCTGGTCGGTGCCAATGCCAGAAAGTCAAATCCATATATGGGTTCACCACCGCACGGGAAGGTACTGGAAACATTGCATCAACATATTACAGTAAATGGCCATAACGGCATGGCAATCGTAAAGAGAAATTATGGCGGTCCAGGGGTCTCAATTAACAGTGTCGATGCAAATCGTTCAAAATATCTTAAAGCGATCACCGTCATGTTCAAACGTGAAGCAGGATATGACACTAAAGACAAGGACTGGTTCTGGGCAAAATACAAGCCAAACGGCAGCCTGCACATAAAAGAAAAAATGGGTATGAAAATCAAATTAGCCGGACGTGTCGCAAAAGGTCAGCCTGAAGGCTGTATCAGTTGTCATCGTGGTGCACCAGGCGGTGATTTTGTATTTGCAGGTGGCATCCATCCCTGACAGGCCGTTAACCATCGATTGATTTCCTGGGGTGTCTCAGGCGGAACCGTTATGGTCTCTGCCTGTTCACCTGAGGGATAATGATATCGGGATAGAATATGTAATCATCCCCACCGGCAGAACGATGGCAATAAATACACCCGCGGTTTTTGTCCCGGGTAGCCCCTTTCATGATCCTGCCTGCCATGGCGATTTCCATTCCCATCTTATGTCTGGTCACCAGCTTCCCGTTCGGTTGATACTGTACCCAGAACCAGTTTTTGTTATCCGGATCATAGCCTTTTTCACGCTGGAACATGACGCTGATTGATTCAAGATAGCGGGCGCGATTCCTTTCGACATCAGATATACGGAGATGGTCACCCCGGTAGTTTTTCTTGACGATAACAAAACCACGATAATCACCAACACGAACCATTCCGGACACTATTTCCAGTACCCACCCATGAGGCCTGGCGGCACCGATAAAAGGTTTTAATTTTCTGGCATGTTTGCCAACCATGCGCTCCTGTTTCAGTACAGACCACAGACGTTGTGCATATTGAACATCGTCTGGTGTTCCTGCCTGGTTGTGCAACATGCCGCTGCAGGAAATAAATAGTGTAGCCAGAACCAGGCCCACCAACAGGCGTATAGACAGCACAAACGTATATGATTGATTAAACGTTGACATAATGGATAAACAGGAACATAAAATCATACCGGTTGCATAAATTAGTCCGTCCAGTATACCAGAGCAAATACAGCCAACATAAGTCTTCGATCGCACGACAACACTTCTCTTTACAAAAGACCGGTTATTGACCAGACTATTAAATTTGAGTTAATTATTCTAAACTTTGTTATCTATTGGTTACTGCCACATGATGATAAAGGTTTAAATTCCGTCATTCCCGAGCCTGTATATTCCCTGTTTTGCCATGGATATCAGTAAAATTTACACATATAGATCACGGCTGTCTCGTTAATATGTAACGAATACAGTTGAAATGTAAGCGGCAAGTGCGTTTCGGGCTAACCCGCAATCCGGACATGAAACCGGACTAGCCGAATCAAGACACGCAAAACATGCCATCCATGGCGGCTCGACAGCTGCGTCCGTGCGGCAGACGGTCTTGATTCGGCTAGTCCGATTCCATGTCCTCACATTGATATGTGCTTCATAAAGTTAACGGGACAGTGACAATAGATCTATCCGGAAACCGGTTTTACAGTGTAATGATGTGAATGATACTCATTTGTCACCGACCCCTTTTTCCTTGTATCATCCTGTTTATCATCATGACTATGGGGAAATATCATGATCTCGCTACTCCGCTATCCATGTCATTCTTCCATACAGATGTTCATGGCAATCTGTCTGCTGTCTGCTTTCCCGTCGGTTTATGCAACGGAAACCGTCACAGCCAAAATGACCTCCGGACAAACCGTACGCACCCTGGATGGTGTAACCGAGGCCGTACACCAGTCGACCATTTCTGCGCAGGTAACGGGTCGGGTTGAAAGGCTGTTTTTTGATGTTGGCGATTATGTAAAAAAAGGCGAGATACTGGTTCAGTTTCGGGACAGGGAAGTACGCGCCAGATATAATGCTGCCAAGGCAGAGTATAAAGAGGCCGAAAAGGAATACCGGCGCATTCAGGATATCTTCACTAAAAAACTGGTGGCCCGTGCCGCTGTCGACAAGGCCGAGGCGCGCTTCAAATCGGCCAGGGCCAGGCTGGAACAATCAAATGAAAATCTGCGGAACACCCGTGTCCATGCACCCTATAGCGGGATTGTAGTAAAACGCTCCATCCAGGTTGGTGAATTGGCGCGCGTCGGTCAGCAGCTCATGACCGGGCTGTCCCTGGAAGCGCTGCGTGTTGTCGTTAATGTGCCACAGGACATGATTAATGCCATCCGTATACTGAAACAGGCCCGTGTCTATCTGCCTGATGGCAAGCAGATAAA
This sequence comes from Gammaproteobacteria bacterium, assembly GCA_011052215.1. GTDB lineage: Bacteria > Pseudomonadota > Gammaproteobacteria > JAADHQ01 > JAADHQ01 > JAADHQ01. Next base: position 12,270 of record DRJK01000159.1, on the reverse strand, counting down.
TGCCGAGTCCATAACCTTTAACCCATACGCCGATCCTGTAAGCCATACGTTTAATATCCGTGTCAATCTGCCAAAACAGGATTTCAATTTATATCCCGGTATGTTGCTTAAGGTTGGTTTTGTTATCGGCAAGGAAATGCGCTTGCTTGTACCCCTTGTTACAGTGGCGCGACGCAGCGAGGTCAGTGCTGTGTATGTAGTTGGCAGTGATGGCAAGATCAGTTTCAGACAGGTGCGTGTGGGTGCCATTACCCCCGGGCACCGGGATATCGAGATTTTGTCTGGCCTGGAGGCCGGCGAAAAACTGTTACTCGATACGGTAAAGGCCGCCAGGCAGTTAAAAAGCCAGGGAAAATAGTGCATGAAAGATGAGCTTGGCATTTCCGGACGGATTACCCGTACATTTCTGACATCTGAAATTACCCCATTGCTGGCGCTGGTGGCCTTTCTGCTGGGTGCGTTTGCCGTGTTCGTTACACCGCGCGAGGAAGAACCGCAAATAAATGTTACTTTTGCCAATATTTTCATAGCCTATCCCGGGGCCTCGGCGCGTGAGGTAGAAGAACTGGTCAGTACACCTGCCGAGCAAAAAATTTCCGAGCTGGAAGGACTTAAACATGTGTATTCGGTTTCACGGCCGGGCATGTCGGTGTTAACGGTACAGTTCGAGGTCGGCGTGGATCGCACACAGGCTATCGTACGTTTGTACAATGCCATTTACTCAAATCAGGACTGGTTTCCCCCCAACATGGGTGTCGGTCAGCCGATTATCAAACCAAAGGGAATTGATGATGTACCCATTGTCACATTGACGCTATGGACAGAAGATGAAGCCCGTGGTGCCTATGAGCTTGGTCAGGTAGCACACAGCATTGAGGCGGAACTGAAAAGGGTCAAGGGTACGCGTAATATCTATACCGTTGGTGCGCCCGAACAGGTCGTTCACGTACAGTTTGATCCCGTTGCCATGGCGGGCTATAAGCTCTCGATTGATGATCTGCGCTCTGCACTGCAGAGTAACAATATACGTCAAACGACCGGGCCTCTTGTACGCAATAATGAATCGATTACGATGCAGGTCGGGCAGTTTTTCAGTACAGCCAAAGAGGTAGAAAATCTGGTAGTAGGCCTGCATAAAAACCGGCCGGTTTTTTTGCGTGATATTGCCAGGGTAAGCCGGGGTGCCGACCAGCCTGAGCAATACGCATGGCTTGGAACCGGCCCCGCTGCCGCTCAAAAAGGCATTCACACGCAGGGTGAATTTCCCTCAGTTACACTGGCCATCGCCAAACAGCCCGGCACCAATGCCGTCAATATCGCCAGGCAGGTCATTGACCGTGTCGAAGAACTCAAGGGTGTCTTTATTCCGCAAGGTATCAATGTGACGGTAACACGGAACTATGGCAAAACAGCCAATGCAAAGGCGCAACAGTTAATTGGCAAACTGGTATTCGCCACGGCCTTTGTTGTGCTGCTGGTCTTTTTTGCATTGGGTAAACGCGAATCGTTGATTGTCGGCATTGCCGTGGTTATTACCCTTTCTGCCACATTGTTTGCATCATGGGCATGGGGGTTCACGTTAAATCGTGTTTCCCTGTTCGCATTGATTTTTTCCATTGGCATACTGGTTGATGATGCGATTGTTATTGTGGAAAATATTCATCGCCATATGCAAAAGGGTGACAAGAGCCTGCTTGAGTCAATCCCGGCTGCAGTTGATGAGGTTGGCGGGCCAACCATTCTCGCCACCTTTACCGTCATTGCCGCGCTGTTACCGATGGCCTTTGTCAGCGGTCTGATGGGGCCTTACATGAGTCCGATACCAATCAATGCCAGCATGGGCATGTTCATATCGCTACTGATTGCCATAATTGTTACCCCGTGGATGGCCAATAAGATTCTACCCCGCCATCATGTGACAGTAACAGAAGGTCATGATGGAAAATTTTATCACTGGTTTGAGGGATTTATCACACCGTTTCTTAACGGCAGGAATGGTGCGCTAAAACGGCGCATGCTGGCATTGGTGATCCTTGCCCTGATCGTTTTATCAGTTGGTCTGGTGGCGGTCAAACTGGTGGTGTTAAAAATGCTTCCCTTTGATAACAAGTCTGAATTTCAGGTGGTCGTCGATATGCCGGAAGGTACGCCGCTTGAGCAATCTGCACGTGTGCTGTCTGAACTGGGCAGATATCTTTCGACAGTGCCGGAAGTCACTGATTATCAGGTCTATGTCGGTGATGCATCCCCGATCAATTTTAACGGACTTATACGCCAGTACTATTTACGCAAAGGTGGCCACGTTGGTGATATACAGGTCAACCTCGCTGACAAGTCGGCGCGTCACCGCAAGAGTCACGAGATTGCTTTTTCTGTACGCCATCGACTTGAAGAGATCGGCAAAAAATTTAATGCGATTGTGAAGGTGGTCGAGATTCCACCTGGTCCGCCTGTGATGGCCCCCCTGGTTGCCGAAATTTACGGTCTCGACTATCAGGGACAAATCAGTATTGCCCGGGAAATTGGCGAGGTATTCAGGCAAACAACCGGCGTTGTAGATGTCGATGACAGTATCGAAAATAATGCACAGAAAATTATTATTAAAATAGACCAGCAACGTGCAGCGATGTTGGGCGTGTCCCGTCAGCAGGTTGTTTCACTGGTCAATGCGGCATTAACGGGTGATGATGTCAGTTACCTGCATAGCGAGGACACAAAATTTCCCCTGCCTGTTCGTCTTGAATTATCCGAGGCCAACAAGTCGAACCTGGATACCCTGTTATCAATGAAGGTACGCGGCCAGAATGGTAATCTGGTGGCACTCTCCAGTGTCATCAGCCTGGAAAAGACAGTCATTGAAAATGCAATCTATCACAAGGATTTGCAGCCGGTGGTATTCGTCACCGGTGATTTTGCCGGCGGGGTTGATAGCCCGCTCTACGGCATGTTTGATATAATGGGCACCCTCAGTGGCAAGCCGTTATCCACCATAAACAAACCGATCAGTCAGTTGCTGGTCACACAACCCGACAATCCTTACGAATATAGCCTGAAATGGGATGGTGAATGGCAGATAACCTATGAAACCTTTCGCGATATGGGCATTGCCTATGGTGTTGGCCTGATTCTGATCTATCTGTTGGTCGTCGCCCAGTTCAAATCCTATCTGGTACCGCTGATCATCATGGCACCGATACCCTTAACCGTGATTGGCGTCCTGCCCGGCCATGCGCTGTGGGGGACACAGTTCACGGCAACATCAATGATCGGCATGATCGCCCTGGCAGGTATTATTGTTCGCAACTCCATTTTGCTGGTTGATTTTATTAATCAACAGGTAGAGGACGGCGTTGCCTTCGAAGAGGCAATAATCCGCTCCGGGGTTGTGCGCGCCAAGCCGATCATCCTGACCGGGCTGGCCGCCATGCTGGGTGCATTTTTTATTCTCGATGACCCGATCTTCAGCGGTCTTGCCGTATCGTTGATATTCGGCATCCTCATTTCAACGGTATTAACCCTGATTGTGATACCAATATTATATTACGCATTGATGTATAAACGATTCACATAAGGCAGTCCCGGCTACCTGGTTGTCCTGTCAGAAAGCAGCCTAACAGGCATTGACCCTGTCATAATATCTTGCCCTGAAAAGTAATCTCTTGTTGGATGCGTCATCACTGTCAACAAGTTTTTCCCTGGTATGGATCACATTGTTTGAAATCAGGCCCATTCCGGATTCCAGCCTGCCTTCAATCACATACCCGGATTCATTTAAAATCAAGGACTCCAGACAATCCCTGGCCGCAAGGACCTCGCTGTCTTCCGGCCAGGCCATGTCCATTTTTCTGAATGAAAACCGATGGCATAAATGACCGTCAGGATTAGTCCAGAAAACCCGCCCACCCAGATGCTGGCTGACTTCACCGGTTTTCGGATTTTTATAGTTAAAACAATCTTTTTCCATAAGCGTTGCAAGGGCCTCCGGTTCTTTATCACGAAGAAGGATATACAGAATCTCATTATCCAGAACCTTGTTGCTGCCCCCTTTCAGTGCTGCCCGTTTGCATAACAGGAACAGGGCCTGTACTGTTTTATTCGACCCATAATAAGTGGCGTCTGTATGCCAGCGGACGTGTCTTGTTGAAAAGGGTATTGCTTTATTTAAAATACCGGAGTCTGTCAGTTCATCAGATTTGGGATGCCGGGTAGATTTGTCTGTATCCGTAACACCAAGTTGCGCCCCTAATGTTAATAAAGCATCCGAGCCCAGCTCGGCGGCGCCTGCAGTGTAAACACACATGTTGGCTAATTCTACAAGTTCCAGTATTCTGGATTTTTCAGCATCAGTGATTGCCGTCATATCTGCAAGCTCAACCACCAGATCGCCCACATTTTCAGGGTAAGCGGCCAGTTTTTCCTCACGCCATTTCTTGTAATCCTCATCTGTTTTTAAATCGAATCTTTTGGGATATTTTGTATGCCAGTATTTCACTAAATACTCCTTATGAATGAAAAAATTAAATTATACTTAATGGTTGAAGTCATGGGCGCTTTTAACACCTGTCCGGTTGATTGTCCGGTAATAAATTAACATATCTTTCCCTTTGCTCAAATGTTATATGTAAAATCAAGCAGATAACACGGTGTCATAATCAATTGAACCCCAGAAGGTACAGAATTATATACTAACGGTCACTGTTGTCCCGTCAAGCCATGACGAATGTAGTCGAAATGTAAGCGGCAAGTGCGTTTCGGGCTAACCCGCAATCCGGACATGAAACCGGCAAGCCTGATCAGGACACGCAAAACATGCCATCCATGGCGGCCCGGCTGCCGCATCTGTGCGGCAGCCGGTCTTGATCAGGCTTGCCAATTCCATATCCTCACATTGTTATGTGCTTCATAAAGTTAACGGGACAGTTGTGACTAACGGCGATGAATAATTAATAAAACAGGAATACAGGCAAGACAGGGATAAGTGAAAACAACGGCTTACCCCTGATCGGTCAATAGTTATTAGTGGCCATAAAAATATTTTTTCAGGGCACTACTGACATAAGGGTGTCAGTAGCGTCCTGTTAGGCTCACTACTCATTATTGATAAAAGGTAAAAAAGGAGCGAGCTATGAATCAGGAAAATATGAAACAGCCAGGGCTATTCAGCTGGAATGAACTGCTAACAACAGATATTGATGCGGCCAGGAAATTTTATGGTAAGTTATTTGGCTGGACAATGGAAGATGTCAAAACCTGTGATATGGGCTATTCAATGGTGAAGGCCGGGGACAGGGAGGTAGCGGGAATGATGATGATGCCGGATAATGCCGTGAATATGTCGCCGGCCTGGGGTGCCTATGTGACAGTGGACGATGTGGACAGCAGTACTGCCCACGCAGAATCGCTTCATGCCAAAGTCTGTGTTACACCACAGGATATCCCCGGTGTTGGCCGGTTTTCTGTTATAACCGATCCACAGGGTGCCATGTTGGCAATGATCAGTTATTCAGACGGGGGGTAATCAGGATGTCAGGGCGTTATTTTTCACAGGCCAGTTTTGATTTTTTATCCGAGCTTGCAGCCAATAATAATCGCGACTGGTTTAACGAACACAAGCAGTTGTATGAAGATACGATTCGCACACCTGCATTGGCACTGATTACAGACATGGCAGATGAGTTGCCGTTAGTTTCCCCTCACTTTCTTGCACTCCCGAAGAAGGTGGGCGGTTCATTAATGCGGGTTTACCGGGACACCCGGTTTGGCAAGGATAAAACACCCTATAAAACCAATATTGGCATCCAGTTTCGACACGAGGCCGGCAAGGATGTACATGCGCCGGGGTTTTATCTCCACATCGAACCCGATGGCTGTTTTGTCGGTGCAGGCATATGGCGACCGGATTCCGCTGCCCTGGGGAAAATACGTGATGCGATTGTTGAAAAAGGGGATACATGGAAGAAGGTGAGCCGCGACAAGGGCTTTAACGGAAAATACGGGCTTTCAGGTGAGACACTTGTCAATTCACCGCGTGGCTATCCCCGGGACCACCCATTGCTGGCGGACCTGAAGCGTAAGGATTTTATTGCCATCAGTGAGATCACAGAAAAAATGGTGACATCAAAACGCATGATGAGTCAGGTTATAGAGCGTTATAAGTTGGCAGGGCCTTATATGAAATTTTTGTGTAATGCGCTGGAGTTAAGGTACTAGAAAATATGCGCAGGGCAGACAGACTCTTCCAGGTAGTGCAATGTCTGCATCATGATCGTATTGTAACGGCCAGCGAGATTGCCAGGGAGCTGGAGGTTTCGGAAAGGACCATTTACAGGGATATCCAGGACCTGTCACTTTCAGGCGTACCGATTATTGGCGAGACGGGCCACGGTTATCGTCTGATGGAAGGGTTTCACCTGCCACCATTGATGTTTAACGAAGAAGAGCTGGCTGCATTATTACTGGGCGCACGCATGGTGCAGGCGTGGACGGACAGGGGGCTTGCCCGCGCCGCCAACCAGGCGATATCGAAAATTAATCATGTGATACCGGATCATCTGAAGCCGGAGCTGGAACGCCGGGAGATTATTGTTCCTGATTTTTCATTGAGTAATAATGTGGCAGAGCCGCTGTTAATTCTTCGTGGGGCGGTCAAGCAACTTCTCAAGGTTCAATTTGGTTACACCCGGGAAGATGGCCAGCAGTCCACCAGAACGGTACATCCATTAGGGCTGTTTTACTGGGGTAAGGTATGGACACTGGTGGCCTGGTGTGAACTGAGAGATTCATTTCGACACTTCAGGCTTGATCGTATGACGGGTATTGAGTTGCAGGATCAATGTTTTGAAGTTCTGCCAGGCAGGACGTTGCAGGATTATTTGTCGTCAGAATGCGGACATTAACCGCGTAGGCCAGGTTAAACAATATGTCGCAATAAAAGACCACCAGCCTGGAATCATATGTTTTGTCACTACCGCCCCGTTAACCGGTAACGAATACAGTTGAAAGGTAAGCGGCATGTACGTTTTGAACTAACCCGCAATCCGGACATGAAGCCGGCAAGCCAAATCAAGACACGAAAAACATACCATTCATGGCGGCTCGGCTGTCACATCCGTACGGCAGACGGCCTTTATTTGGCTTACCGGCTTCATGTCCTCACATTGTTATGTGCTTCATAAAGTTAACAGGGCAACAGCGGTTTTTTGTATTGAAATAATTTTTGATCACTACAAAAATAACCCGTGGATTTTTCTTCCATCGTCACCAGGTTATTGATCGTTCTCTTTATTCCATTTTTAGTGGATAAATGTGACACACATCTACTTTTGTATTCGTTTATATAAGTGTTACTCAAGATTTCCCGCAAATTGCCGAAATACTGACTGAACACTGCAAGTCATTTTTCAATATTCAGATACCAGCTGAATCCAATGAAACCAACCCTATTTAAAAGCCGCAAATCAAAAAAAATAGCAGTGGGGTTGACGGTTTTCCTGATTGCAGTTGTGCTGGTGCCAATGCTGGTTCCCATATCTTCTATCAAGCCGGAAATTGAATCACAGCTCAGCAAGGCGCTGGGCCGTACTGTCCATGTCGGCAGGTTGACTTTTAGCATGTTCCCCACCCCACGGATTGTAGCGCGGCAAGTCAGTATTCGTCGCAATAAAAAGCAAGGTATTAGTGCAGGTCGTATATCCATTGTTCCCGGGCTGGGAAAATTATTATTCGGGGAACTGGTAATCAGGCGCATAGACCTGCGCAATCTGGAGATCGACCGTGGCTTTCTTGTATCGTGGATAGATGACATGCGGGCCAGTTCGAGTGGTGAAGCAGAGACAGCTGTTATTGTCCAGAGAGTGACCGGCAAGTCGATAACGATTAAATGGGACAAGGACATTATTCTGGGGCCATATAAGCTTGACCTGAAACTGGCTAAAACGGGCGATCTGAACACGTTACGGTTATACCGGCACGACAAGGCGGCGATGCTTACGGTATCTGCCAGTGGTGACGCCTATGCCATGCGATTTTCTGCAAAAAAGTGGAGCTTGCAGGCACTGGATGAGGAACTGGTTTTTGACAGGCTGAATATGAGTGGCTCGATCAGGCAGGACAGAGTCAACCTGAGCAAAGTCAGTGCAAAGGTATTTGGTGGCAGTCTTGAAGGTTCAGCCGGATTTTCATGGAAGGACAGTTTTCGGATACTGGGAAAATTACAAGTCAGTAATATGAAGAGTGGCCCTGTTATGAGGGTCTTTGGTTACCCTGTCCTTGATGGGAAATACAGTGGAGAGGTCAGGTTGAATTTCTCCGGGGCATCGGCAGACAGGCTACTGGACCACCCTGTTGTTGAAGGCAGTGTGCAGTTGGTGAATGGTACGATTTATTACCCGGCCGGAAAGAAAAAAATTCTTGATTTTGACAAGATTAATTTTACCGGTCGGCTGAATGGGCCGCATCTGGTAATCAAGTCATTGAAATCACGTTCATACTCAGGGACATTATCTGCATCCGGTGAAATGGACTGGAAAACCGGCTGGCGTATTGCCGGCAAGCTTTCTACTAAAGGTATCAACATAGAGGCGTTACTGGATGACTTGACAGGCGAGAAATATATCAGTGGTAAATTAACTGCCAGGACTTCAATAAAGTTACGGTCCCGTAAGGCGAGCCATTTACTGGATCATCCATACCTTGAAGGCAAAGTACATTTTGTAAATGGTGCTGTATTCAGGCCAGGTAAAAATAAAAAAATATTAAAATTTAAAAGTTTGAAAGTCCGTGGCAGGCTGGCGAGCAGCAAATTTAAACTCAAATCCCTGTATGCCCGGGCCTATGGTGGAAAGATAAAGGCGCGGGGTGATATCAGTTGGAAATCAGGTTGGGCAATAAATGTAAAACTGGATGGCAAAAAGGTGAACACAGGCCCCATGCTGGGTGATTTGCTGGGCCGTAAATCCATTACGGGTAAATTCACGGGCTATGCAAACGTAAGATTGAGTTCGAGAAAAGCAGTGTCCTTAATGGCCAATCCGGATTTGAACGGGGAGTTCCATTTTTCCAATGGTATTATTTATAAGGCTGACCTGGAAAAAGCCACAACAAATTTTTCGAAGGATGGTGTCAGCGGTGGGCAGACCCCGTTCGAGATATTGCAGGGAAAGATTGTTATCAATAACCATAGTATGAAGGTAACAAACCTGGAGATAAAGTCTCCGTCAATGGAGGCGCGGGGTGATGTGAATGTTAATCCTCAAAAACAGCTTGATGGTGTTATCGAGGTTGGGGTGCGCAGGACAGCAACACTGGTCAGCATTCCCATCCAGGTGGCAGGAACGCTTGATGAGCCCAGCCTGCGTCCGACCAACGGGGCATTGGTCGGAGGTGCTGTCGGAACCAGTATACTGGGGCCGGGCCTGGGTACAGTCGTCGGCATCAAGGTCAGTAATTTTTTTCGCAAACTGGGCAACCGGTTCAAGGACAATGGCAACAACGTGGACTGGGATGACGATGACGAAGAGGACTGATGTGCAGGCAGTACTCTCGTGCCCCCAAAGCAGATCAGGAAGCCATCTATTCCCGGACAGAATCCCGATTACCTGACATTGAATGCGTTTGTCATGCCGGCAATATAATGTGTGTGAATACAGGGACAGCGGCACTGACGGTGTATTTTTTCAGGTACAGGGTATACGTAACCAGGATGCCGGTCAGTACTAATATAATCAGGATATTGAAATACTTTTTTTTGATATTTTTCATGATACACCTCATTTTGTTTGTCTGTGTTACGTTTATGAGAATATCCCTGTACCGGGAGAAAAGATGTTAGGTATTTCATGGCCTTCCTGTGAATTAAATCACAGTGTCTCAAATACCATTCATTGTGGACATTTTTCATCTTCATCAAGGGTAGCCGGGCGTGGTTTCACTCCGGCAACCGGTTGGAGAAAGTGGTTGATGCAGGGTGGGGAATGCAGGGAAGAAATAATAGCATCCTATGCTAATTACTTGATTTAAATAGACTTATCATGCCGGTTTGTTCGCGGTTTGATATGTAAACGGTTCGCTGTCATTATTGGCCGTTCGAGAAGGTAATACTAATAAGAATAAACTGAAAATAAATCCATAACCCGTGTGCAAGCAGGGAGACATACGATGAAAATTTTTCAATGCGCTAGATTATTAAAACTGCTTTTATTCACTTCATTATTATTCGGTCAGATGCAGATGGCCTCGGCTGAATTACTGCTGACGGCCCCCCCGCGAGAGAAGGCCAATGCAGGCATGAAGCTCTATGGCCCCCTGGCCGAACGGCTGACCAAGATACTCAATGAAAAGGTGACCTATGTACACCCGGCCAACTGGCTCGCTTATCAACGTGATATGCGTAATGACAAATATGATATTATTTTCGATGGTCCGCACTTTATTGCATGGCGAACAAAAAATCGTAAGCATAAGCCAATTCTGAAATTACCAGGTACGCTGGAATTTATTATTGTAGGCCATGCCGGTAACAGCAAGATAAATAAATTATCAGATTTGTATGGGAAAAAGGTCTGCGGTATTCCACCACCCAATCTGGGGACGCTGACGGTTATTGCGGCATTCCCGCACCCGGCACGACAACCGTGGATTATTCCCGTGAGAGGCGGGTTTAAAAAAGTGTACAGGTTCTTTGCCAAAGGCAAGTGTGAGGCGGCTGTTTTCCGCACCACCTTCTACAATAAAAAACTGTCGAGTGAGCAGCGTAAAACAACCAAGGTTTTATACAAGAGTCGACCCCTGCCCAATCAGGGGATCAGTGTTAGCAAAAGAGTAAAACCCTCGGCCAGAAGGAAGATCATCAAGGCCTTGACACAGGGTGACCGAATACCGGCAACCCGGAATATCCTGGCCCGTTTTGGTGGCAAGGCAAAATCTTTTAAAGTGGTATCACCCGGTGATTACAACGGATACCATAAATTTCTTGAAGGCGTCATTTTCGGCTGGTGATATCAGACAGATCCCGGGGGCGTGCCATCCCCGGGATCCCGCTGCGTTTTGTCTTCAGGAAAGGACGATTGTCCAGTGGGAATACCACCGAAATTCCCGGAATACAGGCCGATGGTATCCTGTTATTCACAGAATTAAACCGGATTTTGAACCCTGACAGATTCCATCCGCGTGCTTGCTTTAACAGGATTTACAGGGTACCTAAGTAATTGTAATATTGAATATATTTCAATTGAGTAATATTTCAACAATTTAATAAACCCTGCGCTGGAATGCGACTATGGGGTGGTTATATCCAACATATCCACAGTGTTATCCACAGCTCGTGTGGATAACAGCACACATCATTTAACATCAATTACTTATGAAATAACTACCTGAAACGATAGCAGTGGATTCCTTTGTTTTACCTGTCCGTTTGTGCCGATTATTACCATTAATATCTCATTGTTTTTTGGGAGAATGCCTGTTCATGCCCGAACTTATTGTCTACTGGTTCTCAAAATTGACCTGCCCCGATCAAGACAGACCGGCATAATGCCGATCAGGTGATAGGTGTTATGGAAAAACATGGGGTGGGGAAATGTCTCGTTTAATGGCAATCAAAAACAGCCTGTTGCTGCCTGTGATTATGTTTTCAGTTGTATCCCGGGTATCTGCGCAGGACTACAATGTAATTTTTGAACCCGCCGTTGAGTTACCTGAAATTTCAGTTGGCACGGTCAGTGGCCAGTATCAGAACACAGCAAGCAACAAGAGACTGATTGCAAACCGTTTAAGTTTGACATCAGGAGGGGATACAAGAATAGGTATCTTGCGGTATAGAAGTGAAAAAGGAAGATTGCAGTACGGAATCGGGTACAAAAAATTAATAGGTGCTAGTCCCTTTAATGCTATTATGACGGGAAAGGGGGTAATGTTGGCAACTGAAAGAAAGGATGTATTGTATAATTTTCACGTCAGGAATGAAGAGCCACAAACAGGGTTGAAAACAACCTACATTCAGTTTTCACTGATGAGTCAATGGTAGGATGTTTTCCGGCTTGCGCGCATTATTCATCCGTCTTGAAAAGGTCCTGAGGATCGGCCTGGTCCTGGGCCTGTGTTTTTCATTGTACGCATGTGTCGGAATACCGGACCTGCCCGGACCGATAGGAATACCCGGAGTATAATTTTCAGTTCTTTTTTCGTTCATGCGATAATATTATACGCGTTATCGTCACACACCACACCGCTTTAATCCGGTATCCACACCATTTGTCATCTCACATCTGC
>DRJK01000158.1 GCA_011052215.1 Gammaproteobacteria bacterium | reverse complement strand
CTTGACCGGGTATGTGTAAAGGGTAAACAGGAGCCGGTTACAATCTATAGTCCTGTTTGCAGAAAAGCTGAAGCGGTTGATCTTCTGCTCAATGAGCTCGAACTGCATGAACGGGGTCTTGGGCACTACCGGCTCCAGAACTGGATTGATGCCGGGCAATGTTTTTCGACATTGAGAAAAAACTTTCCTGGCAAAATCCTGTATGAAGTCTATCTTGACCGGATTAGCAAACTCCGGCAGCAGGACCTGGCCGAGGACTGGAATGGGGTTTACGACCGGCGGAGTAAGTAATTCTGTCCCCAAATATTTCGAAGTCACGGGACCGTTTGACTCTTTTACAAATGAATGGCCCTTTGATCACTCCCGCACAGCCTTGAATTAAACCTGGATTCAACAGGCAGGCCGGCCACCCGCACACTCCGCAGTAAACTGCCCTTCCACATATATGTTGGGATTGGAAATGGCTTCCAGGTCAAACCCCCCGCCAATGGCCTCAACGTTTGGCCCTATCAGAATAGTTGGAATGGCGCCCTGTACAGGGGTTCCCCCGCTATTCACATAACCGCTAACTGTCCCGCCAGTATTAATTCTGGGACCGACCAGATTACCCGTAAAAGTCATATTCCAGAAATCACCGTTTGTAATAATCAAGCTGCCATTGGTAACAGCCCCGGTACTGAAATTGATATCGGCATTGAAGTTGAGACTGGTCACCATGCCGCCACTGCCTCCGCCAATAAAACCCAGTACATTGGAATAGTTTACAGTCGTGCCACTTCTCGCCGTGATTGCTGCCGCAGGTGGCAACTGGAACGTACCCCAGAACAGGGGACCGGACCAGAATACCTTGACAGTAGGGTCTGTGCTGTCTTTCTGTATCTCGACCGGGGTTTGCGACCCGTTCCAGACACCCCAGCTCGCACTATAATAGCTGTTTGAACCCGAAGCATTCAATGCAGCACCCCCCTGGCGCACAACGTCGTTAATAGTTGATGTGGCGAAATTGGTATCACCCGGCTTAGCTGTCATATCCGTCAGTATCGGGCTGCCACCCGAACCATCTGTCGCCAGACCACCCGCGAACACGGGGGCATTGGCACCGGCATAGATCCCCAGTCCGACAAAGGTCATTGCCTGAAGTTCTGCGCTGGTCAATCGCTGATCCACGGCACCTGTGGAAATGACAGTTGAATCCGGTGTTATTGAAATACCGGTTGCATCTGCTGTACTGGTCGTCGGGTCAGATGATACCACCGGGTCTGTAGACAGCAGGTTTGTGTCTCCGCTATCCAGGGCAACATCGGCCGTGTCCGTCTCTGTTGTACTACTGGAGGCAGTCGTTACTGAATCACCCGATGTATCGGACGCGGCTGAGCCTGACTGATCTGTCGTCGTCTTCTGTGCTGTTTTGGCCGGTTTTTGTGGCGCCACACTTGCCTGCCTGAACACGGCCGGTGGTTTCAACAAGCCCTGGGGAGGGGTATTAATATCAGGAACATAGGCATAATTAAAGTCTGAACCCATGCCAAGATCCATACCCCCGGTATTATTCCTGATGGTTATACCACCCTTCCAGACGGCTACATACAAGCCTTTTTGCAAGGCCAGCTCATATACAGTCCCTCGTATGCCGATTGTTCCTGATGATGTTTTTAACTGGTAGGTCTTCGGGTCTTTCTTGCCTATCACTCCGGTGATGGCACGCATACTACCCTTGATGAGTCTGCCTATGCTCCAGTTTTTTCCTTCTCCTTCCTGCTGGTAATTGTATCTGGCAATATAGAATTCCGTATCCGGCTTTAATGACACCAATGCACCATCCGAAAAACGAATCTGGGCATATGTCCCTGCTGTTGTTTTCAATGTATCGCCTTCATAAAAAACAGATCTGCGTTTGAGCTGTCTGGCCTGATTTTCTGCATTAATGGCCTGCAAATCGCCCTTGACTGATATGACCTTTCCGGCCATGGTCGGTGATGCCATAACAGGCGAAATCTGGAGACTCCAGATAACAGAAAATATCAATAACAATTTAAGTTTCATGGTTGCTATTCTCATTTAAGACGATAACTGAATGTGACACTAAACTGGTTACGATCATAATCATAAATCGGCACATTGGAATTATTGTCAGCCAGATCCAGCTTGGCTTTAACTGACCAGTCCTTGTTTATGGTTTTGTTCCAGCCAAACAGGAAATTAATATACCTGTCATGTCGGGTAACGGCAAAAACAGGATCAGGCTGTTTGTGTTTCGCCCTTTGCACTGATAATACGCCATACAGAACCTGCTTTTTATTCAGCGCCCACTGCAAGCCGGTACGCATGCCCAGATAGATCCTGGAATAATGTGCCCCGTTGCTGTTCACTGCATCCTCGTTTCCTGCAAAGGCACTGGCTGAAAATACCTTTCCTGCCCCCGCCAGTTTTTTTGTCCAGCTTGTCCCGGCCAGGACAAGATTGACATTGCGCTCACTCGCAGTGTCATAGCGGATAAAACCACCCTGGGTATACAAGCTGGCACTGTCTTTAGCAGAAATTTTATGCTTCCAGCTTACCCCTGCTGTTACCAGTTTCCGGTAGGGGCTACTATCAAGAAACAGGCGATGGAACTGAACGGGTATCTCTATCCTGTTTTTATTTTTTTTAAAAATATAGCTACCTTGTATTCCAAGTGAAGTTGTGTCGAATTCATGGTATCCGGCATGCGTTAACTGCTTCAGCCCGATGGATGTCTTAAACCCACTGTACTTGTTCTGCCTCTTCATCATCGAGGCCTTAACCTTCATGCCGGTATAAAAGGCACCGATTTCCCTGTTGGAAGCACCCAGAATGACAACCCCCAGGGCCGGGATAGTAACGCTTGCATCACTGGTTGCCGAATTGATGTTGCTGCTATACCCGGCTGTAATACTGGCATCAATATGATTCTGTACGGAAAGTGATTGCTGCTGCTTGCGAATTCTGTCAAGAAAATACTTTATCCGTCTCTGAACATTTTCGGGAGGGTTTTGCTTCAGAACAAGATTAAACTCGGTTTTGGCTGCCTTCCAGTTACCCTGCATCGTGTGGGCGCGACCCAGTTCCAGTCTTGCCCGGTGGTTGAATGGTTGCAACATCAGTACGCGTTCAAAGGCAAACACGGCCAATTGTGGTTTACCACTGGCCATCGCCGCCATTCCGTAGACAAAATCAAAAGCAGGCCCCCCTTCCAGTTCCGTCTGGTTCTTTTTTGCCAATTCAAAGGCCTTTGATGCCTCGCCTTTGTTAAGGAATTTCTGAATTTCTTCAATACTGCCCGCAATGGATATTTGTGAAAAGATCAATAAAAACAATAAATAATAACGAATCATCCCTCTATCCCTGTTATTTTTATTCATTCAACTGCATTCACTTTATTCGGCAGTTTGAATTCTTATCGACAAAAAAAGGAAATGCTGTAGTCGGAAAGCCAATGATTTTTCTATTAAATTACTCCACTGACTGCGCGAGGTATTATTTGGACAGGAGCGGCCAAAGAGCCATTCATTAGAGAAATAAATAAACGGTCTCACAGCCACGATCAAAAAAATTCGCAGGATAGAAAAAATAGTGATTGTGGGAGCGACATTCCTGTCGCGATTATCGTGCCTGGAAAGGCACTCCCACAGAAAAGCTGCTCCTACTGTTTATCCACACCGTCCGGACGCGGAGAAAAACAACTACTGCATGAAGTGTAACAACATACCGTTCAGACGATTCACATAGGAAGCGGGGTCCTTCAACTGGCCACCCTCGCTCAGCATGGCCTGGTCAAACAGGATACTGCTCCAGTCATTAAAACGTGTTTCGTCACTTTCATCCTTGATCTTGACGATAATCGGGTGCTCCGGGTTGATCTCCAGTGAAGGATTGAGATTGGGCACATCATGCCCTGCCTGTTTAAGCATATTTTGCAGGGACACATTCATGTCACCTTCTTCCACCACGAGACAGGCAGGTGATGTTGTCAGGCGATGGCTGACACGTACGTCCTTGACCCGCTCACCCAGGCTTTTCTTCATACGTTCGGTAATCGCCTTGAATTCTTTCTCTGTTTCCCTGGCCTTTTTCTCTTCTTCCTTGTCACTCATGTCACCCAGATCCAGCTCACCCTTGGCGACAGACTGGAATTTCCTGCCATCAAAATCCTGCATATGTGACATCATCCATTCATCGACACGTTCATGCATCAACAGTACTTCCAGGCCCTTTTTGCGAAAGACCTCAAGATGAGGGCTGTTTTTGGCTGCCGCAAAGCTGTCGGCCGTCACGAAGTAAATGCTGTCCTGCCCTTCCTTCATGCGACCAATATAGTCCTCGATACTGACATCCGGGGTTTCACTGTCCGATTGTGTAGACGAAAAGCGCATTAATTTTAATATCGCATCCCGGTTTGCAAAATCCTCAGCTGGCCCCTCTTTCAGGACAGCGCCAAAATTTTTCCAGAATTCTGCATACTGCTCCTTGTCATCTTTTGCCATTTTGGCCAGGTGGGCAAGAATCTTTTTCACAGAGCCGGCTTTAATGGTGGACACTATTTTATTGTTCTGCAAAATTTCGCGTGAAATATTCAGGGGCAAATCATCCGAATCAACCAGGCCACGTACAAAACGCAGATAGCCGGGTATAAGTTGCTCGGCATCATCCATAATAAAGACACGTTTTACATAAAGC
The DNA here is from genome assembly GCA_011052215.1 of Gammaproteobacteria bacterium. Lineage (GTDB taxonomy): Bacteria > Pseudomonadota > Gammaproteobacteria > JAADHQ01 > JAADHQ01 > JAADHQ01. Next base: position 7,791 of record DRJK01000158.1, on the reverse strand, counting down.
TTGACGCCATGTCGCTTGTCTCTGTCCCATAAGTCAAAAGGCGCGCGTTTGGGGATATAAAACAAGGTGATATAGGACTGCGTGCCTTCTACCTGATTATGTAACCAGCTTTGCGGGTCTTCAAAATCATGTGCGACATGTTTGTAAAATTCCTTGTACTCGTCGTCCGAAATTTCCTTTCTGGATCGTACCCATAACGCCGATGCCTGGTTAACGGTTTCGTATTCATCCTGCTTGTCCTCTTGCTGCGACTTCATCAGGATGGGCAGGTTAATATGATCTGAATATTTTTTGATGATACTGTTTAACCTGAAGTATTCCAGAAACTCGTCTTCACCTTCCCGCAGGTGCAGGGTAACGCTTGTGCCACGTGAGGCTTTTTCGATGGTCTCCAGACTGAAACTGCCTTCGCCGGATGATTCCCAGCGCACACCATGACCGGATGTCAGGCCCGCACGTCTGGTTTCCAGGGTGACCTTGTCTGCAATAATAAAGGTTGAGTAAAATCCCACGCCAAACTGACCAATCAGGTTTGTATCTTTTGCCTGGTCACCCGTAAGACTTTCAAAGAATTTTTTAGTACCGGATTTTGCAATGATGCCAATATTGTCTGTCACTTCCTGCCGATTCATGCCGATGCCATTATCTGTCAGCGTAAGGGTTCTGGCATCCTTGTCAAAATCGACTGTTATTTGAAGTTCTGAATCATCTTCATAAAGGGCGTCATCACTTAATGCTTCAAAACGTAACTTGTCGCAGGCATCAGAGGCATTGGATATCAACTCGCGTAAAAAAATCTCTTTATCAGAATAAAGCGAGTGAACCATTAATGACAGCAACTGTTTCGCTTCGGCCTGAAAATCCAGGGTTTCTTTATGTGTATCCACGTTTATATCCTCACTTCTTGAAATAATGTTTAATAAACCTCCCGCCCCGAGAGATCAGGATGGGAGTACTCTGCAATTATACCTGAATAAAGCTGGTGGTATTTGATCACCACCCCCCTGCCCCTCGGCTTTCACTCCAGGTTTCGCCCTGCCGACTCTTTCCGTGAAGGAGGGGAGCAACACCGGGTAACAATAATATGGTAACGAAAATGCTAATTACAAGTAACATTCAACATCACGGTTGTCCCGTGAACCTGTAATGAATGTAGTTGAAAAGTAAGCGGGCAGGTACGTTTCGGGCTGGATTGAGCAATCCGGATATGAAACCGCTAAGCCTGATCAAGACACGCAAAACATGCCATCCATGGCGGCTCGGCTGCCGCATCCGTGCGGCAGACGGTCTTTATCAGGCTTGCCGGTTCCATGTCCTCACCTTGATGTGTGCCTCATAAAGTTAACATAGAATCATCCGCTGGATGGCATGACTGATGGCAAGCTCTTATCAATGCGGTTAACGGATGAACCCAGGTCCACCCCCTCATGCACGAGTAACCAGTGTTTGATATTGACCTTGCCGGTTTCCCGGTCACCGTCATAGCCTCCGATGCCGGTTTTTGACAAAATGCGATGGCAGGGTACAACAATGGGGATAGGGTTGGCCCGACAGGCATTGCCGACGGCCCTTGGGCTGGTGCCCAGTTCATGCGCAACCTCACCGTAAAACAGGGTCTGGCCCTGTTTCAGTTTCGTCAGTCTGCACCAGATTTTTTTCTGGAAGTCCGTACCCTGCATATTGCAGATGAGGTCAAAGCCGGCATCGGGATCTGCAAAATAAGCCTGTATCTGGCTTACCACTCTGGCAGCCATATCTCCATCCGGTTTGGCAAGCCCTGTTCGCCGGTCAAGAAAACGGATTCCCGTCAGCTTTTCATGCCGGACTATAATAGCCAGCCTTCCAATCGGACTATCGATGACGGCGCTAAAGTTACTCTGTTTCATGCTGGCTCCCCGATGCTGCGTGATTACCCTTGTTGGATTGTAACCAGATTTGCTGGATCTTGTTCCTGATGACAACCCGGCGACTGGACTCTTTTGTGATAGCCAGCAGCTTATTATACAGGCGACTGGCGTCCTCATAGTCACCTGCAGACATGAGGGCCTCGGCGGCATGATAACGCGCCGTTTGTGCCCAGGGGTCCATCGCCCTGTTGTCCAGCAGACCGGCAGAACGAAGGTAAAAACGGGCCGCCTGCATGTATTTTTTTTCACTCTTGTATGAATCCGCTATCCAGTACAGTATCTCACGTTTCAACTGGCCGCGATGACCTTCCAGTGGCAGGCTCCCGAACAACTCGATCGCATCGTGATGACGGCCAACGGTTTGCAGATCAAACAGCACTTGTATCATCCTGTCCATCTGTTTAGGGTCCAGGGCCGGTGACTCTTTCAGCAAATCCTTCAATGCCTGCACACCGTTATCAAGCTCACCGGCCAGAATCATGATTCTGGCGCGACGCATCATCCAGAACAACCTGTCGGTCCCCTTCGGGGGCTCTGTCACCGTTTTTATCAATAGTGAAGCCATGGCGATATCGGCATTTGATAAAGCTTTATCGACCAGCCTGCGACGGATCTCTTCGGGAATGTATTTCACTTTTTCGTGTTGTGCCTTTACAAGGTACAGCTTCTGCAATAGCGACAAACCCTGTTTATGTTTACCCAGCAGGGTTGCAAACAACTCATAGGCCAGTTTCCGGGTCTGTTGTCGTTGTGAATCCCGGCTCAAAACAGCAAACAAGGCCATGGCCTGCATGGGTTTTTTATCCATCAGGTTGGATGCAGTGGTAAACCAGGCCTCATCGTTACCGATCAGTAATTGTAACTGGTTGCCAAGCATGCGTCCGTACCCCTCATACAATCGCCACAAATCATCGCCGCTGACAGGGAATAGCAGCTTTTCAACCTGTGAAAATGATTGTTTGTCATTGATCAGCAAAAGGGCATTCTGTAATGCACGAATGGCAGAGACATAGTCACCTTTTTCTCTGGCAGCCCTGGAGGCGATGACCCAGAATTGTCTTCGGGTTGTCGATGAAAATTTTTTCTTTCTCGCCAGGGTGCGTGTACGGGACAGGATAACCCCGGGTTTCACCTTGCCTGCCTTTAGTTGTGCCAGATAATAGATGGTCCGGGAATGCATATGCGTTTGCCGTGCCATTAATACTTGTGCATCGTATGGCTTGCCTGTCAGGATAAGTACGGTTGCCCGCAGACGCTTCCACTCATCCGTTGGGCTGGAATTATCCTGCTCATAGCGCAACATTGCTGTTTCGGCATCATGACTGTTCCCGCCTACAAGATAGGCCTGAATAATCAGTTGCCTCCAGACAGGTAAAACACCTTCGATTAACTTCCCTTCATTGTCACGGCTGTAATTCCAGACAAGATCGCGCAGTGTCTCCAGCGCAGATGCCGTGTTTTTTTTCTCAATTTGCGCACGCGCCACCTGTTCGATGGCCCATCGCCGATAGTCGACAGGGGTTTCTTTCGGCAGCCCCTTTAAACGATTTATCAAACTGTGCCAGTCTTTTTTCTGCCGATACAGGCTGATTCGCCTGCTTTCCCACTGTAGCCACTGCTCCGGGCTTGTTTCAGGTTTAGACTGCTCAGTATCGAGTATCTGTAACGCCAGTGTCGATGCACCAGACTGCATCAGCAGTTCAACCTCGCCGGGATCGGCACCGAAAAGCACTTGCCATCCCGACAGGCAACTGAAAAAAAGGAAAACCTTGATATAAAAGCGAAACTTCATATTATCTGTCTATATGATTTTGTAACCTGCAATACTTTTGTCCCGTTAACTTTATGAGGCACATTTCAATGTGAGGACATGGAACCGGTAAGCCTGCAAACAAAAAAACGGGCACCCTGTTAAGGATACCCGTTTTCCAGACTGAATCAATTTACCTGTCGGCCTTACCGACGGGCAAACAACGATTATCTTGACAATTTTTCCTTGATACGTGCTGCCTTGCCTGTCAGGTCTCGCAGATAATAAAGCTTGGCACGACGTACATCACCACGACGTTTAACCTTGATCGAGGCAACCGCAGGGCTATAGGTCTGGAATACACGTTCCACACCCTCGCCATGTGAAATCTTGCGAACTGTAAACGCAGAGTTCAAACCACGATTACGCTTCGCAATAACCACGCCTTCAAAGGCCTGCAAGCGTTCACGCGTGCCTTCCTTGACCTTGACCTGTACGACGATGGTGTCGCCCGGGGAAAAATCAGGTACTTCACGTCCCATTTGTTCTTTATCAAGTTCTTCAATGATTTTACTCATGCCTGCAAGCCTCTATTTACCGGTATTATTTCCAATTAACTTTTCAAATTCTTCAATATATTCATCCAGCAACACCTGTTGCCTGTCATCCAGCTCATGGTCCTGCAGTAAATCAGGCCGTCTTTGCCAGGTTCTGCCCAGTGACTGCTTCAGACGCCACCGTTCGATATTACTGTGATTCCCGCTGAGAAGTACGTCCGGTACCTTCAGCCCTGCTATTTCTTCCGGGCGGGTGTAATGCGGGTAATCCAGCAAGCCACCCATGAATGAATCAAGCTGTGCCGATTCCCCGTCACCCAGCGCCCCTTCCTGCAAGCGGGTAGTGGCATCGATAACCACCATGGCAGCCAATTCGCCACCACTCAGGACATAGTCACCAACTGACCATTCCTCGTCGATATCCAGTTCTACCAGACGTTCATCTATGCCTTCATATCGCCCGGCCACCAGGATCAAATTTTGCTGTGCCAGGTCATTGACAGCCTGTTGATCCAGCCTGCGTCCCTGTGGTGACAAATAGATCACCCGAGACACTCTGCCAGTGTCCTGTTCGGCTGTCCTGCGTGCCGCCTTGATGGCTTCATGCAAGGGTTCAACCTTCATCAACATCCCCGGACCACCACCATAAGGCTTGTCATCAACGGTACGATGCCTGTCGTGCGTATAATTTCGCGGGTTCCACAACACCAGATCCAGGATACCGGATTTGAGTGCCTTGCCGGTTATTCCACACTCCGCAACGGTCTGCACCATTTCCGGAAAAAGTGTCACCACATCAATACGCATCTGAATCATTCAGAAATCGGGATCCCAGTCGACCCGGATAACTTCTTCCTCCAGGTCAATATCCCTGATCACCTGGCCCCATATATAAGGTACCAGCCGCTCACGGTCCCCGCTTACTATCATGACGTCATTGGAGCCTGTTTCTATCAGGCGTTCAACAACACCAAAATTAATCTCGTCCTGGTTGATGACCTGTAAACCGGTCAGGTCATTCCAGTAAAATTCATTCTCTGCCAGCCTGGGTAATTGCTCTTGTCTCAGTGCAATTTCATTGCCGATCAGTTTGCTGGCTGCATCACGATCATCATAACTGCCGAGCTTGGCAACAACACCCTTGCCCTGACGCCTGCCCTGTTCCAGCTTCACTTCATTCCAGCCATCGACCGTTCCGAGAATCCAGGGACTGAACTGAATGATGTTTTCCCGTGGCTGTGTGTAGGAAAAGACCTTGACCCAGCCATTGACGCCAAACAGGCCGGAAACATGGCCTACAATCACGTAATCGTTCGGCGTATCCTGCATGATTATCAGGACCTGTAACCGAAACAGGGTATTAAGCAGCAGCCTGTTTGATCAGCGTGGCGACACGCTCACTGGGCCGGGCTCCCCTGGATACCCAATGCTCGATACGTGCCGTATCAAGACGAATTCTTTCCTCGTTGCCTTTGGCAACCGGGTTAAAAAACCCGAGGCGTTCAATATAACGACCATCACGACGATTACGCGAATCCGTCACGACAACGTGATAAAACGGATTTTTCTTGGAGCCACCACGGGCCAGACGAATGACTACCATCTCGCTTATTCCTCAATTATTAACCACTAAAGTTGCCTGTCATCTCTGACAGCTGAATCGAGGGGATTTTACGCTATTTTGAGCAAATGTGAAGGGAAATTACTGATAAATTCGACCATTCCTGCAAAAAATCGATGGATATTGACCTGGAAATAAATGACCCCGCAGCAAGCTATGAAGATATCGCCCTTTCAGTTGGCTACAGGGAATCAACCCGACTAAAAAGGCATACCCGGCGGCATATTGCCCTTCAGGCCACGCAACATTTTTGCCATACCACCCCTGGCCATTTTCTTCATCATTTTCTGCATCTGGGTAAACTGCTTCAGCAATCGGTTCACGTCCTGCACCTGTGTGCCGGAGCCGGCCGCAATGCGTTTTTTCCGGGAACCCTTGATAATCGTCGGGTGAATGCGCTCCTGCGGGGTCATGGAGTTGATTATAGCGATCAACCTGTTGAAATCTTTGTCATTTACCCTGGATTTTACATTTTGAGGCAACCCGGACATGCCAGGCATCTTGTCCATCAGCCCGGCAATGCCGCCCATATTATTCATCTGCAACATCTGGTCACGGAAGTCATCGAGATCAAACCTCTTACCTTTTTTAAGTTTTTTCTCAAGCTTCTGTACCTTGTCCTGATCTACCTTCTGCTGTACTTCCTCGACCAGACTGAGCACATCCCCCATGCCCAGTATCCGTGAGGCCACCCGGTCGGGGTGGAAGGGGTCCAGGGCATCGGTCTTTTCACCCGCACCAAAGAATTTGATCGGTTTACCGGTGATCTGCCTGATCGACAAGGCCGCCCCGCCACGGGCATCACCATCGGTTTTTGTGAGGATCACACCGGTCAATGGCAATGCCTCATCGAAGGCACGCGCCGTATTGGCGGCATCCTGCCCGGTCATACTGTCAACGACAAACAGGGTTTCTACCGGATTGATGGCCTGATGGATTTCCCGGATTTCGGACATCATCTCATCGTCGATATGCAAACGGCCTGCCGTATCAACAATGACGACGTCCTTGAAGTGTTTTCTGGCATAGTCGAGTGCATCCGTGGCAATTTTCACCGGGCTCTGACTGGTCGTACTGGGAAAAAATTCGGCCTCGACCTGACCGGCCAGTGTCTCAAGCTGGGTGATGGCCGCCGGCCGGTAGATATCACAACTGACCAGCAGTGAAGATTTCTTTTCCCTCTCTTTGAGCCAGCGCGCCAGCTTGGCGGCCGTGGTGGTCTTGCCCGCACCTTGCAAACCCGCCATCAGGATTACAACGGGGGGTTGTGCGCTCAAATTAAGGCCATTGTTGGCCTCCCCCATAAGCTGAACCAACTCATCATTAACAACCTTGATAAGCGCCTGCCCCGGTGTCAGGCTCTTGAGGACATCTTCCCCCACTGCACGTTGCCTGACATGTTCAATGAAATCCTTGACGACAGGCAGGGCCACATCGGCCTCGAGCAGGGCCATGCGAACCTCACGCAGGGTTTCCTTGATATTCTCTTCGCTAAGACGACCCTGGCCACGCAGGTTGCGTAAGGTTTTACCCAGCCTCTCACTGAGATTTTCGAACATATTGATATCCTGATGTTATCTGGAAGGCTTATTGTACATGAATCAGGGCTGGTTTGGTGGCGGCGTTCTGTGGCGATTATCGGGATAACCGTGCCTGAAAAGATACCTCCGCAGTTGGAAAGGTACTCCTGTATAAAGCCTTTTCTTATCGCGGCTGGAAAGCCGCTCCCACAGATAATCCCCACCTCTGACAGATAATCCCTGAATCTCTGGCAGATAATCCCTGAATCTCTGACAGATAATCCCTGAATCTCTGGCAGATAATCCTCACCTCTGACAGGTAATCCCTGAATCTCTGACAAGTGATCTCTGCATCTCCCGCATCGGGATACGGAAGTGTGCAACAATATTAAAAAGTGGGTATATAATTGTGGGAGCGCCTTTCCAGGCGCGATAT
>DRJK01000157.1 GCA_011052215.1 Gammaproteobacteria bacterium | reverse complement strand
GTTGAAGGGCTGGATAGAGAGGCCTTGATCAGTAAACTGGAATCATCAAGTTTTGCAGACCTGGTGGTGACCGTTGAAAAACTGGGGTTCTGACCACCCATTATCTGCCCGACTCAATAACCCTTAAACTTGTCCCTGCTCAGGGCTTCGCCCGAGCATCATCACTTTAACAGTTTATCAATAGCCTGGAGTTTTCTTTCCTGCAGCCTGGCCGGTACAAAACGTTGCGGGTGGTCAACCAGATAAATGCCCTTATTGTGCCTGTCTTCTTTTAGAAACCAGAGGCCGGTCTGGCCTGTTTTATAAATAAGAATATCGCTTCTTTGAGGTAAACCGGCTTGATCGGTGACACGTATCAGTACGATATCCGACTTCTTGCCCTTAAAGGTTTTTTCAACCTTCAACACACCCAGGTTCAGTCTTTTTTTATCAGCGGTTATATATACAGGTGTACTCCCAATGAAACTGCCAGTAATAATCAGCTCCGAATTTTTTACCAGCTCGGTGTCGGTCATACCTGTCCACATGGCTTGAGCGTTGGCATTAAAATAAAAATGCCCTGAAAGCATCGCTATCCAGGGCAGTATGAAGTAAAGGTTTTTCAGGCTCATGTCAGCTCAACTTGTTACCCTTATGCAGATAGTGAATCCTTATTATATCACTGTTGTCCCGTTCACCCATGACGAATGTAGCTGAAATGTAAGCGGCAAGTGCATTTCGGGCTAACCCGCAATCCGGACATGAAACCGGCAAGCCTGATCAAGACACGCAAAACATGCCATCCATGGCGGCTCGGCTGCCCCATCCGTGCGGCAGCCAGTCTTGATCAGGCTTGCCGATTCCATGTCCTCACATTGTTATGTGCCTTATAAAGTTAACGGGACAGCAATGTTATTATATAGTAGTGCGTTTTCTGACAAAACCGGCCAGTGCAATCAGGCCAGAGACAAATAACCAGACCGCCGCAGGAAGCGGAACGACTGCACTACCATATATGGACTGGATTCCCGCTATATCATCAGCGCTCAATGTCCTGAGTGGACCGGTATAAGTCCCCCCCATAACTGAACCCGCTGCAGTACTATGCCCCAGCCCCAATGAATGCCCGAATTCATGCAATGCCACGGTAAACAGGTCAACCCCGGCTCCGCCGGTATCAGTCCAGGTATTGCTGTTATCAAAATGAACATCTCCGGCTAAATCCCATCCACTGCCAAAGATATTTGAATTACCCGGTTGGTATGCATGCGCCAGTGTATTGATACCAGAACTGCCATCTATATAAATACTGCCAATACGGATATCACCCTGCGACCCTTCAACACCAAAATTTCTATTGTCGTCAGTCACTTGGCCTAGATTGGTAAAGCCTGAGGGGTTGGCCCATACATTAATAACATTATTAAAAAGTGTAGACATCGATGTAAATGTTGAACCTGCTATCAGGCTTGTAATGGCCGTGGTTGTTGAAGGAAGACCATTCGTGCCAATATGCGGGTCAACAGGACCTCCTGTTGTTATATCTACAGGTAATTGTGCACTTACACCTACCCCCATGATGCTCCATGTCGCACCACCCGGTGCGGAAGGATCACCAGCGGTAAATGTTCTTGCGGTATCAGCTCCCGGATTCCAGGCTGTTGGCGTAGCAAAGTATGAATAATCCCCTAAAGAAGGGCCAGTGGTTACATACCCTGCTGATGCAGAACCGGTAATTACAAGAGATAGAAAGGTAGCATATAAAATTCCTGCATTTATTTTTTTCATTAATGCAAGCACCCTGCTCCTGGATTGACAACCATTATATTTCATAGCATATCATTCAATTATTTTTCATCTTGAGTGTATAGTATATACAAGCAAAATTTACACCAAAAACCATTAAATTATATAAATACAAATACTTATATTTATCTGAGACGAGATCCCGTTGCCAGGATTGTTAAACTGTAAAAAATACTGACAACATGAATACGTGCAGCTCCGCTACCTTATTATAGCTGATTATGTCGGGATTGTTTCGTCTGGCTTCGATGATGCTTCCTCCCCGTATGATCCACATCGGAAACCAGAACGGAGTATACAATTTTTTCGCCTCATCTCACCAGATCCCACGCGTTTGTCTTCTCCTGACCTGATGGCCTTCCTTTCTTACTGTGAACGACCATGCTGTCAGTTTGTTGCGAAGAATTTGGGGTTAACGATCATCAAATGTCAGGCTATTCCGCAATTCCCCGAGCTCAGGAACCTCACCCCGCCGCTCATCCAGCAAATCTCGTAGCGCAATACTAACCCGGGAATCGTACATACAAATGAATCAAAAACCAAAAACACTCAACCAAAAAACCAAAATATACTTTGGACCGCCGCTGTCGGTTCTCACGGAAAATGAAGGCAATACCATGGAGATAAGCGGCAGGATCAATCGAACCGCTGAACGGTATCTGGAAATAATGCGGCAACACGGTATTGAACTGGATGAGCCGGAACGGGAGTGCCTGACCCGGATTTGTGATTTCAGCTTTATGGCAACCTACGAAATCATGGAATTGGCCGACGAGGTACGTGCTGCGGAATTCGAGGTTGAAGGGCTGGATAGAGAGGCCTTGATCAGT
>DRJK01000156.1 GCA_011052215.1 Gammaproteobacteria bacterium | reverse complement strand
CTCGGCTGCCGCGTCCGTGCGGCAGACGGTCTTGATCAGGCTTACCGATTCCATGTCCTCACATTGTTATGTGCTTCATAAAGTTAACGGGACAACAGTAGTTGTATATTGTAAATTCACCATGTTTTACAGGTTTAATATTTTTTTAATAAAACAGTCACCATTGCATAACATTTCATAAGTACCCTGCAAGGTGTTGGCAGTTGTTCATTATGTTATTGCCAACCAGGCAGCGTTATGTTCAAGAGATCCCACGGAAGGACGGGAGCGATTTTGCACAGGGAAGTGCTTATTTCGCGGAGTCCACGGAAGGACGAGAGCGATTTTGCACAAGGAAGTGCTGTGGGATAAGCAGGCCCGGATAGATACCGCATGTGGCCAGACAGATAACGATACCAACACAGAATATCGGGCTGTAGACGGCGGCCACGATAACGATGTGAGAGTGGCCAGTGGCCGAATACAAATTGCTTCCCCGCAGGGCCGGGTTACAGGTTCTGAGCAATTCATGTTTTGGGACGAGGCCAGGACGGCCCATAACCCACTTAAATATCAATAGCTTATTATGATCTTTGTAAAAATATTTCTATTATTACAAGATTGTAATAATTCCTTCATATTTCAGCATTAACATAGACTCCAGACAATAAGTTGCAAAAAAACCATGACAGAGCTGATTTTAAAAACCAGTCAATCGCACAGTAAGCGCATGTTGAAGGACAAACTGGCCAGTTTTGTGGTTGGTTTTGGTGGTATTTTGGTAATATTTGCCATCGCATTGATTTTTTTCTATTTTTTGTATGTTGTCATCCCGTTGTTTCAGTCGGCCGACCAGCAAAAAGTGGCTGAATATACACTGCCGGATCAGGGCAGGATTCTGGCCCTGTCGATGGAAGAGCAGACAGAAGTAGGGGTAGTCTTTTCCCGCAAGGCCAATGTACGCTTTTTCAGGACAGATACAGGCAAGGTCATAAAGTCGAAACAGCTTCCGGTTCCCCAGGGCGTCAGGGTCAGCAGTTTCAACCAGACCGATTTTAGCGGTTCATCCGTGTTGTTTGGCCTGTCAAATGGCCAGGCGATTGTCTTAAAATACAAGTATATCGATACCTACCCGGACGATAAACGTTTAATTACACCACACATCGAATTGCCGTTGGGCGAAGAACCGATTGTTGTCGATCAGCAAGGGAAGGCCCTGGTCAAACTGGCCTATCAGGATGGTGAGGATGAGGCCACATTGGTTGCGCTGACAGCAGATAAACGTCTGTTAATGGTCCACTTCACCAGGCAGACATCCATGCTGGACGAGGAAGTTACCATCGAGCGTAACTATTATACCTTGCCTGTTCCCTCTCATGACATTGATTATATCCTGCTGGACAATAACCAGAGATATCTCTATCTGATATCACGCAAGGGAGACATGAGTTTTTATGATGTCGGCGACAAGTCATCTTCGCGTCAGGTGCAGCAGCTACGACTGACAACCAGGGCAGAGGTGACGGCGGTCAGATTTCTGACCGGTGATATTTCCATTCTGGTTGGTGATTCCAAAGGTACCATCAGCCAGTGGTCGGTTGTGCCGGATGAGTTTCACCAGCCACGTATAAAACGTCTGCGCCAATTCACCGGCGACATGAAAGGCCGCATTACAGATATTGCCATCGAGCCTGCTCGTAAGGGTTTTCTGGCCATTGATGATCGGGGTTATATGGGGCTGTTTCATACCACGGCACACCGTACACTTTTAGTTAATAAAATCAGTGATGGCGGGCTGCTGCATGCCAGTATGGCACCGAGGGCTAATGCTGCCCTGATTGTCAATAACAAGGGGCAAATACAGTTTATTCGTTTGCATAATGAATACCCGGAAATTTCGTGGCAGGCATTATGGGGAAAGGTCTGGTACGAAAGTTATACCAAACCCGAATACATCTGGCAGTCTTCTTCGGCATCGGATGATTTTGAACCCAAGTTCAGTCTGACACCGATTACCTTTGGCACGTTGAAGGCTGCGTTCTATGCCATGCTGATCGCAATACCGCTGTCAATTTTTGGCGCTCTTTATACTGCTCAATTCATGCATCCGGGTATGCGACAGTTGGTCAAGCCTACGATTGAGATCATGGAGGCACTGCCGACAGTTATCCTGGGATTCCTTGCCGGCCTGTGGCTGGCGCCGTTTGTCGAGACACATTTGCCAGGTATATTTGCCATGTTAATCATCATGCCAATAGGAATTCTGCTCTCATCCTTTGCCTGGGAAAAACTGCCGGTATCTGTTCGTCATGCAATACCCGAAGGATGGGAAGCGGGGTTGTTGCTGCCGGTTGTTATTCTGCTGGTATGGCTGGCTATCAGAATGAGTCCTTCGATGGAGCTGTGGTGGTTTGGTGGTGACATGCGATCATGGTTAACCAATGACATGGGTATCGGTTTTGATCAACGTAATGCGGTTGTTGTTGGTCTGGCGATGGGTTTTGCTATTATCCCGACCATTTTCTCGATTGCCGAGGATGCCATTTTTGGTGTACCAAAACATCTCAGTAATGGTTCACTGGCTATGGGTGCAACCACCTGGCAAACGTTAATCCGAATTGTGTTGCCGAGTGCCAGCCCGGGTATTTTCTCCGGTGTCATGATCGGTTTTGGTCGTGCAGTAGGCGAAACGATGATTGTGTTGATGGCCACTGGCAATACGCCGGTAATGGACTTCAGCCCGTTTGAAGGGCTGCGGACCCTGTCGGCCAATATTGCTGTTGAGTTACCCGAAGCAGAACTTGGCAGCTCCCATTACCGGGTGTTGTTTCTGGCAGGCCTTGTGCTGTTTGCCTTTACATTTCTGGTTAATACCATCGCCGAGCTGGTGCGCCAGCATCTGCGACAGAAGTACAGTAATTTGTAGGGACGGCGTAGATGATCAGGAAATGGATAAAAAGTGGTAATCCCTGGATCTGGCTGACGGCCGGGGCGGTCAGTATCAGTTTGCTGATGGTGGTTGGCGTGCTGGGGCTATTGACAATAAAGGGCCTGGTATATTTCTGGCCTAATGATGTAGTGGAAATCAGCTATCAGCTAAAGGATGGCAAGCAACAAATCCTGGTTGGTGAAATTTATGATGAGGAGCATGTACCGGTACAGCGCTTGCGTGATGCCGGTGTGGCCATCAATACCGATGATAAATTCGTTACACGTTATCTGCTCAAGACCGGCAACCGTGATATCAGTGGTTCTGATTTCCGCTGGGTACTTGCGGCGAATTTTATCAAGCAGAAAAGGCCGGAAGAACTGGCTGTTATTGAGCGCCGTGAATGGGGTAATCTGTATGGCCGGATACATGCGTTAAAACAGAATGGCAAGATCATTGCCGAGGGGGATAAGGCATGGCCCGCCTTGCAGGCCAGTATCCTGCGCGTTATCAAGCTGTTTTCACAGATTCACAATCTTGAAAAAAGCGAGATTGGCGAGGTGAATTACGAACTTGAACAATTGCGTCTGGACAAACGCAGGCTGGAGCTGAATGGAGAGACAGATCCGCAGGTATATACAGACATTGAAAAACAAAAGAAGATACTGAAGGCGAAATACAGCAAGCTGGAAGGAAGGTTGACAGTTTTATATAAGAAAATGGGGCGTGACAGTTATATTATTGAAGTAATGGATGGTAAAAAAGTAGAACAGCCGGTAGCCAAGGTTGTCAGGGCGTTTCGGCCAAACAGCATGGGCGTAATGGGGAAGTTGGGACATTATGCTGAAAAGGTCTGGGAATTTGTTTCAGATGATCCGCGTGAGGCCAATACCGAGGGAGGTATTTTCCCGACAATATTTGGTACCATTCTGATGGTATTAATCATGTCGGTGCTGGTTACCCCAATCGGTGTTATCGCTGCTATCTATTTGCGTGAATATGCAAAACAGGGCCCATTAACGCGTACGATCCGGATCGCTGTCAACAATCTCGCCGGCGTGCCCTCCATTGTATACGGTATTTTTGGTCTCGGCTTCTTTGTCTATTTTCTGGGTGGCAGCATAGATCAGATATTTTTTCCCGAGGCACTGCCAGCACCGACATTTGGTACAGGAGGTATCTTGTGGGCATCGCTCACACTGGCATTGATGACACTTCCAGTTGTGATTGTTTCCACAGAGGAAGGTCTTTCACGGGTGCCACGTGCGATCAGGGAGGGCAGCCTGGCACTGGGTGCGACCAAGGCCGAAACCTTGTGGCGTACTGTATTACCAATGGCCAGCCCGGCAATGATGACAGGTATGATTCTCGCGGTGGCCAGGGCAGCCGGGGAGGTAGCGCCGTTGATGCTGGTGGGTGTAGTTAAACTGGCCCCATCGATGCCACTGGACTGGAATCCACCCTTCCTGCACCTTGAGCGCAAGTTTATGCATCTCGGGTTTCACATATACGATGTCGGTTTTCAGAGCCCGAATGTAGAGGCAGCAAGGCCACTGGTTTATGCAACGGCGCTGTTACTGGTGCTGGTCATTATTGTATTGAATCTGGCGTCAATTGGTATCCGTAACCACCTGCGTGAAAAATATCGTAGCCTGGAACAATAAACCTGGTTGAAGAGTAATCGTTATGAATGCAGACAATGGAATAACACACAGTATAAATCTTGATGACTTGCAAAGAGAGCGAACCCGTCTGGATATTAATTCAGAAGAAATCGCGCTGACGGTAACAGATTTTAACCTGTTTTATGGTGACAGTCAGGCACTGAAAAATATTTCTATCAAGATACCCAAAAATCGTGTGACGGCCTTTATTGGCCCAAGCGGATGTGGCAAGTCAACCTTGTTACGTTGCTTCAATCGTATGAATGACCTGATTGATATTGTAAGAATAGAGGGCACGATTGAATTACATGGCGAGAATATTTTTGCCAAGGCTGTCAATGTAGCAGACCTGCGCCGTCGCGTTGGCATGGTTTTCCAGAAGCCAAATCCATTCCCCAAGTCTATCTATGAGAATGTTGCCTATGGTCTGCGTATACAGGGCATTAATAATCGCCATATACTGGATGAGGCCGTTGAAATGGCACTTAAAGGTGCTGCATTATGGGAAGAGGTCAAAGATCGTCTGGATGAAAGCGCGATGGGCCTGTCAGGTGGTCAGCAACAACGTGTGGTCATTGCGCGGTGTATTGCAATCGAACCGGAGGTATTGTTGCTGGATGAGCCCGCCTCGGCACTGGATCCGATTTCAACACTAAAGATTGAAGAGCTTATCTACGAGCTGAAATCAGACTACACTATCGTTATAGTAACCCATAATATGCAGCAGGCGGCACGTGTTTCGGACTACACGGCCTTTATGTACCTGGGGGACCTGGTGGAATTTGATGATACCAATACGATTTTCACCAATCCTGGCATGAAACAAACGGAAGACTATATTACCGGCCGCTATGGCTAGAGGAGTTATCAATATGGACAAGAGTGGTATCGGACATCATATTTCACAGCAATATAATGCGGAGCTGGAAGAACTGCGTAGCCGGGTACTGGCTATGGGCGGTCTGGTCGAAAAACAGATCGCAGATGCCGTCACTTCATTGGTTGATGCTGATGCAGAGTTGGCTGACCGGGTCATTACCACCGATTATCAGGTTAACGCACTGGAGGTCAATATCGATGAGGAATGTACGCAGGTATTGGCCAGGCGCCAACCGGCCGCCAGTGACCTGCGCCTGATCATCGCTGTGATCAAGACAATTACCGACCTGGAGCGTATCGGTGACCAGGCGGAAAAAGTAGCACACATGGGCATCAGACTGGCAGACAAGGTACGCCCGAAAAACAACTATCTGGAGATACAGAATATGGGTAACCTGGTCAAGGCCATGCTGAACAAGGCCCTCGATGCCTTTGCACGTATGGATGCCGAGGCGGCCTTGCAGGTAGCGCATGAAGATGCCAATGCCGACCACCAGTACGAATCGATCATGCGTCAACGTATCACCCACATGATGGAAGACCCAAGGTCAATTGCGCAGTCACTCGATGTCATGTGGGCGTCACGCGCCCTGGAACGTGTTGGTGATCACTCACGCAATATTGCCGAGTATGTTATCTACCTTGTCAAGGGCAAGGATGTCCGTCACATCAGTCTTAAAAAAATGGAAGAGGCGGCACTCGACAAACGATAGCGGTCACGCCGGGATCAAAAACAGCTAAACCAATATCTCAGGTGGTGAGATCCAAAGAGGTCTGGCCGTGGCGGCGTATGAAGAGATAACCGCAAATGGGAACCCCGCGTCGTCGACATTTTCCCCTGTATTTTCTACCTGGGTGCATCCATACGGATGGCACACATATCCGTAAATATTAATATTATTTACACTGCTGTCAAGCCTGTATCAATAAAGAATAATAATCGCTGACATATGAATGTCATCATCAATTGCTAATGTAATGTGATATTACAGACATATGATTTTTATGAATTTGATCATGGTGACATTGTTCGCAGCGGGTGTATTAAGGATATTATCCTGCGTTATGAAGACGGTAAAACATGCCCGTCCATTAATTTGTGACACTGATACAGCCCGTTTGCGGATGTTTATTTATCCGGCCATCGTGTTTGGCAGCCTGTTTTGCACGGGAATTTTATATGCAGGGTCTGCGGTACGTTTTCCTTTGCCGGGGCAATATGGTGAAAAAGCTGCCATCGTATACGACGATAACGGGGAACGGATAGGCCAGGCGACTGTCTCGATGAAAAAAAACGATAATGACCTGGTAAAAATTATTGTCAGAATCGCACTTGACAGCGGTATTAAAGCGCGCATGAAGGCAGATCTGAAATTTTCTGATGATAAAAAATCACTGCTGCTGGTATTCCAGGAAACCCGTACAAGCAATACTGAAGGGCATTTAATAAATCGTATGTGGGTAGACCACATCAGGCGGAAGGCCGTTTGTATAAATGCGAAAAATGAAAAGTTGTATATAAATATTCCTGATGATGACCGTATTGTCAATGTTCCACTAAACTTGTTATTAAAGACAGTGGCCGCAGGAGATAAGGACAGGGTAGGTTTTCAGACACTGGTTTGCGGAGATGATATTAAATTACTGGATACGGATGTTGAACGTAAAGCCACCAGGACAAAAACAGGTATTGTAGAGACACGTTACCAGTTTGATCTTGGCCTGTTTCTTTCGGTGTTGGCAACACCTTTTCTTCCACGGATATCATTCTGGTTTGAGTCGGGATATCCGAATGCCTGGATTGGGTACAGGATGCCATTGTATTCAAATGGCCCTACTGTACTGGTTTTGCGGGATGATTATTCACCGGAAGATCTGTAAGAGGCGCAGCTGGCAGGCCATTGTCAGCCCTGGTAACGGGCCCTTTCCCGACCTGGTTTGACCATAAGCGTTTTTCGAGACCATCAGGTAAAACATGGCGGCAATAAATATACCTGACCGGATGTTGCAGACGCATTTTTCTCAGCTCGCGGGATTTTAGTAACTGGTCAAGGATTTCAGCCTTTTGACGGGAATTATTTCTGCAAGGTAGATTGTCGATATCGTTTGCCCAGATTTTTGCCCCCAGTCTCAGGTACAATGATATTGCGCCAATGCTGGTGGATGAGCCGAGGATCATTGTTAATTTCCGGTTGGAAAATATATCATGATTACTCATGTTAAATAATAATGTGCCAATACCTGCGTTTCTGAAGTCAGGGTGTACAAGCGCCCTGGAGCCAATGGCAAATCTGCCCGTAGTCATGACACCTGCTATATCCGATGCCCAGGCAGGGCCTGAATTTTTATTATCGGCAATGAATATTTGTCTGGTGGCGATCAGTTTTTTATCACTGAATAGTCTGTATACATATTGATTCCGGGGCACGGTATATTTTTCGAATATATCCTCAGGTTGCCAGTCCGGATATGTGGTTCTGAATAGTGAGTGTATTGCCAGGAAATCCTGCAGAAAAAGCTGCCTGGCAGGTGTTCGTTTTAGTTCAAGCCTGCGACAGGATTCTTTGCAGACCAGGGCAATAATTTCTTTCTGGTTCTGTGGTACGTTTTCAATTGTAGGTTGTTGCATTTTAGTGTGGCACCGTCAATGGAAGTATCCGTGTTGATTGTTGTGATTTTTATATTCTAGATCCCGGATATTAAATTCATTTTTAATATTTATTAAACTTTTGTGATTGCAGGCCGGGCGGGATGGGGTGGTGCAGTCTGAAGGCATTGCCCGCATAAAACGGATCCGGGAGCCGGTCTTCAATATACGGATGAGGCCTTGCCCGGAACGGGCTCAGGCATCTTCACATGCGGCCTCTAGCATCATTACAGTAAAGGCGTCACTTCTGGGAGGCTCGTTCCTTTCGAGTAACCATTTATCTTGCAGGCGGTATGCCTGGGCCTCCAGCTTGCCCCGGCACTCGTTACCATCGCCATTTTTCCACTGAACATAATGAATCAATTCATGTAAAAGTCTGGATTGATCGATGGTTTGGGAATGGTCAAAACTGGTATGGAGATAGATAGTATTATTTTTGTTATAAAATCCGGCCAGCCTGGTGCCGATACATTGTTTTTTATTATTAATTCCAAATTGCAGGCATATATTTTGCCTCTCGGTAAGGACCAGATTGGGTAATTCATCAGGCGGGATCATGCCGGTATTAATGTTTATCCACATTAATAGCACTGTTATGGTTTCATTCATACTATAAATTTTATGTGTAAAGTTTATGACTATAACGTAACAGTATAGTCATAAAGTCACTGTGCAGGGGGTTGTGAAGGATAAAGATGAGAATCAGGTAAAGGCGGTAAGGGGAAGAGGATAATACCGGGGTAAAGATGCGAGAAAAAAAGTGTAAAGGGAATGAGCGGCCAACGGCCGGGTTATACTGTGATTATAGCTGTCCCGGGGATACTAAAAAACACCTTCGCGAGCATGGCTCGTGCCTGTTCCTGTATCTTTACCCTTTCTTCCGAATTTATTTATATATCTCCCCAGCCTGATTTCTTTTTCCAGCGAATGCGCGTCAGCAGTATTCCAAAAATCATGCTGACAACGACCACCATGGCCCCAACCATAAACCAGTCACGGTTGCTTCGATCCTGGAGGTTGGTGTTTTCCTGTTGAAGAAACTGGTTTTCGCGATCAGTTTCCACCATTTGTTTTTTCAGGCGTTCATTTTCACTGGAAATCTGGATAACATTGGCAGATACCTGTTTAATTCTGGCCAGCTGGTGTGAGGTTTTTTTGTTTAGTGCCTCCAGTCGCGTGCGTTCCTTGTTAAGCGCCTGTTTCTGCTTGTTTGTTTGCTGGAGTTCTTCCCGGATTTCTCCCAGCTGTTGTTCACTGTTTGCCAGCCTGGTTTCCGCGCCGGACAAACGGGCCCTGGCCGAAGGCAGATCCATCAGGAAGCGTGTGAGAACCCAGCCTTCCTTGCCCTCCGGTGTTCTTACGTGGGAATACCCGCTTCCGGCGTCCTGTTCCAGAACGGTTAAAAGGGTGCCACTGGGCACCATGCGTATAATTTCATTCTGTGTGCTTTTCCCCGATCTGAGTGTAATCTGAAATATATCAGTAACATACCGGGTTTCAGACATGGCCTGATTACCAAAGAGTATCAGAATAGCCAGCAAAGGGAGTTTGAACTGTTTCACGATATTAAGGTCCTAAATTATAATTCCATTATATATATTGTGCCATGCTTGGGTGTTATAGGGAATGTATGAATAAAAAAAGCCTTGGCCGCCACAAATATCGATTCGCGATGAACGACCGAATATCGGGTGGCTGGCACCGAATATGCAGTAAGGGTTTAATAAAGAATGAGTTTGTGGCCATTCTGGCTTATTATTACGGACAGATGTCAGAAACCCGAGGGAGAGAGGTAGCACGATGCATGAGTGTATTAAAAAATAACCGGACTGTAGACTAAAGAATCATAATCTTATGCCGTATACCATCAGGAATTCGGGGTATATTTGAGAGGGTAATATGTCATTTCCACCGGTATTAAAGCGTTTTCTGGATGATAAAAACGTTAAATACGGCTTTATCAAGTACTCACCGAGTAAGACTGCTCTTGAGGCTGCCAGGGGTATGGGTCTGAATCCGGACAGCGTTGCAAGGGCAACACTGCTGAGGGACAAAACCGGCATCATGATGGTCATTTACCCGGTCAGTCGAAGATTGATGCTGGAAGATCTGAATGAGCGACTGAAAAGGAAATTCAGCATCCTTAATGCCAAGGGGGTCTATGTGCCCCTGGCGGCTGTTTACCATGTTGACGCCATCGTAGATGATACCCTGCTGGGGATGGACCCGGTTCACATGGTCTTCGATGATGAGACCATGTGTTGTGTGTCCGGCCCTAACTTTCAGATTCTCCAGGGAACAGCCGTCTGGTATGACAGTGTGTTCCAGCAAAAAAATACAGATGAATCCAGTGATTCATTGATCATGAAACGTGTCGAACCGATAGTAGAAGTGGTTGATGTGGCATCCCGTCGTGATGCTATCCTGGGAAAGCTGCAAAATATAACAGAACTCCCGGCCATGCCAAAGATAGCGCAGGAGGTACTGCAACTGGGTGGTAATCCTTATGCAAATGCCACTGATTTGTCTGCCGTTATTGAACAGGATCCGAGTTTGTCGGCCCAGCTTTTGCGCTATGCGCGGTCACCTTTTTACGGTTTCCGTGGCGAACTCGACTCCGTATCAGATGCCATTTCCCGTGTACTGGGATTTGACATGGTCATGGATATGGCCCTCGGGATCTCCATGGGCAAGGCGTTTAAAAACCCGCCGGGGGGGCCATTGGGCCTGAATGCCTTTTGGCGGCATGCTACTTATTCAGCTGCACTGGCACAAAAGCTCGGGATGGCCGTTAACGGCAGTCATCGCCCACGTCCGGGCATGGCCTATCTTGCGGGCTTGACGCATAACATGGGTATATTGTTACTAGGGCATTTGTTTAAAAATGAATTCAATATGCTTTCCAGGGCAATAAAGGAAAACCCGGAGGCTGATCTGACCGCACTGGAGCAGCAAATACTGGGTGTGACACACATGGAAATAGGTGGCTGGCTGATGGAAGCCTGGAATCTGCCAAGTGAGTTGATTATTGCGGCCAAGGAACATCATAATATCGGCTACAATGAAACGCATTCGGTTTATCCTAATCTTGTATTACTTGGTAATCGCATGCTCAGTGCCATGGAAATGGGTGATGAAATCACCGATGTGTTACCGGGAAATATTCTCAATGAATTGGGTTTAACAAGGGACAAGGTACTTGCAGTTTTTGATTCCATTATCGACAACAAGGAAGGGCTGGATTATATGGCCCTGCAGATGGCGGCCTGATTTTTTATCGATTGTTTTTTCCCGGTGGTGAAGATAGCGCAATGTCCCGAGGTCTTGCGCTATAATTTTGCCTGGCAAATGCAAGACTTGAAGAATTCGGGGGGTTATGACACGCACACTGGAGAAAGGGCGGGTGGCCGGGGCAGAGTTTATGCCGTCCCCTAATTTCGATGAGCGCCCGCCGGGTCAGGATGTCAGCCTGATCGTGATACATGGTATCAGTTTGCCACCGGGTGAGTATGGTGGTTCTTCGATAAACAAGCTGTTTACTAATTGCCTGTCAGCAGATGAATATCCCGGTTTTGGAGATATTTGCGAACTCAAGGTGTCCAGCCATTTCCTGATAAGAAGAGATGGCGCCGTATTCCAGTATGTTGCAACACAGAATCGTGCATGGCATGCAGGGGTTTCCAGCTTTGAAGGACAGGCATCCTGTAATGACTTTTCAATTGGCATTGAACTTGAAGGTACGGATGATGACTTGTATGAGTCAGCTCAATATGCACAGTTATGCCGGCTTGCATCCCTGTTGATGGAATATTATCCATCTATTACACTGGACAGAATTGTTGGTCATTCTGACATTGCCCCTGACAGGAAGACCGATCCGGGGCCTGCATTTGACTGGCAGTATTTCAGGAAAAAACTTGCATCTTCAAGGCAAGTCGACAACACTTGACGCTGGTTATTGGCAGTGCCGACAATGCATGTTTGCTTAAGGTTATATTATGATAATGATCACTATCGTTATTTGTCTTGCCCTTGAGTTTTTCACATCACACCTTACTGGATTTCGGTCCTATCGCTGGGCCGATCCCTATGCCCGGTTTGTAAAATCATTATTCAGAGGACATGATTTCTGGAATGGCCCGGGGGGTGTTCTGGCAGTACTGGTTGCGCCGGTTTTTCTGGCTGCCACTATCCAGAATGGCTTGAAAGGTGTCTGGCTTGGTGTCTTTGAGCTGGCTTTTAGCATCATCGTCCTTGTTTACTGTCTCCGCTATCAACCCAGGGACGAATGGGTCGATGAACTTTCCGACGCCCTTGATCAGGATAATCATGAACATATAAGCCGGCTGGCTGAAAATATTCTGGGCAAGTCCCCGGATATGGAAATGTGCCTGGTGAAACAGGTTTCAAGTGCCATACTGGTGAATGTCAATGAACGACTGTTTGCGGTTATGTTCTGGTTTGTGATTCTGGGCCCGATGGGGGCATTAATGTACAGGCTTACGTGGTATTACAGTGAGCTGTTTGAAGATGATAATCTCAAGTCAAATGGATTTCAGCAGACCATGCACCGCTTGTACTCCATCCTCAACTGGCTGCCGGCAAGGCTGTTGGTGATAGGTTATGCAATAACAGGTAGTTTTGAAGATGCAATCCATGGCTGGCGTGAAGTGTATGAACATGAACCTGACGATATTGAAAAACTTAATCAGGAAATCATTGCCAGTGCAGGTGGTGGCGCTATTCATCTTGATCGTTATCTGCACGAAGCAGAAAATGGAGAAGAACCTGATGGCTACCATGTTTCAGCAATCAAGGCCGCAAGGGGGCTGGTATTAAGAACCATGCTGGCATGGGGGATTGTGATTGCCGTAATCACATTATCAGGGTGGGCTTCATAAGGCAGTCTTTCAGGTAACAATTTTAATAAAATCGTCACAGAGAGTTTTCCTTGTTGCCGGCCTGAAGCAATTGCATCTGGAATGGTCCACTGGCTGCTTCTGTGCATATTTTTCATTTATTTGCGGCAGGGGTATTTACTACGGATATTTAAACAAGGATATTTATGCGTATCGGAATTGATCTGGGTGGTACAAAGACAGAAATTATTGCAATGGATGAGGGGCACCGGGTATTGCTGCGACGGCGCATCGATACCCCGCAAAAAGATTATCAGGGGGCAATTCAAATCATTGCTGGCCTGATTGAAGGCGTGGAATCAGAGTTGGGCATGCAGGGTTCTGTCGGCATGGCGACGCCCGGGGCCATTTCACCTGCGACCGGGTTGATCAAAAATGCAAACTCAACCTGCCTTAACGGCCATCCCTTTGACAAGGATCTGGCGGCAGCCCTGGGCAGGGAGATACGCATTGCAAATGATGCAGACTGTTTTGCCCTGTCAGAAGCAGTGGATGGTGCAGCTGCAAATGCAGGCACCGTTTTTGGTGTTATTATTGGTACCGGCACAGGAGGCGGGATCGTTGTCAACGGGCAGTTGTTGAACGGACCCAATGCCATTGCTGGTGAATGGGGCCATAATCCCTTGCCCTGGCCACGCCAGGATGAATTTCCGGGGCATGATTGTTACTGTGGGAAAAAGGGTTGCATAGAAACGTATTTATCCGGACCCGGACTGTCGAGACAGCATCAGGAAAAATTCGGAGAACAATTAAAGGCCGGGGAGATTGTGCAAAATGCCGGGCAGGGGAATGGTCCGGCGGAAGAAAGCCTGTTGCAGTATGAAGACAGAATGGCCCGTGCCCTTGCCAGCATCATCAACGTGATTGATCCACATGTTATTGTCTTGGGCGGTGGCTTGTCGAATATCAGCAGGCTGTACAATAATGTACCGGCAATCTGGGGTCAGTATGTCTTCAGTGATCGCGTTGATACCAGGCTGGTGCAGGCGAAACACGGTGATTCGAGTGGCGTTCGTGGTGCCGCATGGTTATGGGATTAATGTAAAGTGATCAACTATGTCATCGTTGTAAACAGGTAAAACGAGAACATGTATCATAAGATCTATATCATAGGTCCACCAGGTAGCGGCAAATCCCATATTGCGCGATTTCTGTCATTATCCCTGAATGTTCAGGCGCATGAGCTGGACAACCTGTACTGGGACCCGGAAGTTAATCGTTACGGAATTCCAACCGATGTTACCCGCAGGACAAAAATGCTGGACGATATTCTGTCAGAACAGGCGTGGATCATGGAGGGCATCTATCATGACTGGACGGCACCTTGTTTTGCACAGGCCGATGTCGTTATTGTCCTTAAAACGAATGTATGGGTAAGACACGGGCGTCTGATTAAACGTTATTTCCAGCATCGGCGAAAATCATACAAGGGTAAACGTGAAACCTTTATGGATCTGCTCCGTCTTCTCGTCTGGAATCATTTGTACGAACGTAACCAGCTGCCGCTGGTAATGGCTGCCATTTCAGGTTGTAGCAGCAAGGTGAAGGTGTTTAATAATTCCGGCGCAGCCGTCACAGCAATGTTTCGTACTACCTGAGAATAAAAAAGACGGAATCAAGGAGTCTTCCCTTGATTCCGGAATAAGGCTTATGGAGTAATGAATGAGCGCTGTCGATTCAATTGCACTGGCCATAATCATGGTAACACTGGCCGTGATGCCAAGTACAAGCGTTGCACTTGTTGTAACCCGTTCTGCAACATCAGGTGTCGCAAATGGCGTTGCGGCTTCTCTGGGAATTGTTCTGGGTGACCTGGTGTTCATACTTTTGGCAGTCCTTGGCCTGTCGGTAATAGCAGAAACCATGGGCGGGTTGTTCATGATTGTAAAATATTCAGGTAGTGCTTATCTTGTCTGGCTCGGTATTACCTTGCTGAGATCAAAAAACAGGGATACCATTACGGTCAGTGAATCCAGGCCAGGAGAAAATAGCAGCCTCACTACCAGTTTTTTAGCAGGGTTCCTTTTAACTCTTGGAGATATCAAGGCGGTTTTCTTCTATATAAGCCTGTTTCCCGCCTTTGTTGATTTATCGGTTTTAACATTGCCAGACATACTTATTATTGTTTTTATAATAATACTTACCGTAGGTGGCGTTAAAATATTCTATGTGTATTCAGCCAGAAAAGTTGTGTCAATGGCGCGTGGATTAAATCTGGAAAATGGATCCAGAAAAATTGCTGGCGGCTTTATGGTCGGGGCTGGTAGCTATTTAATAGTAAAAGCCTGACAATCTGCCCGTTAGCCGCCAATAAAAAATAATGCCCACCACTAATAATAATTCCTGTCACCGGAAGCGAAACAAAACACTTGGTCTTCCAGAGTTAATTGCGATTGCTCTTGGTGGCATGGTGGGTGGTGGAATTTTCACAGTTCTTGGTATTTCAGTTTCAATGATAGGTGTTTTTACACCTTTAGCAATAATCCTTGGTGGAATAATTGCTTCTCTTGCGGCCTACTCATATGTCAAGCTGGGTGTTTACTACAAAGATGAAGGCGCTACTTATTCATTTTATAAAAAAACATTCCCTGACTCTCCTTTTGCAGCAGCATTAATTGGTTGGTGGGTCATATTCGGCTATATCAGCACGTTAGCGTTGTATGCCTATACCTTTGCATCTTATGCCATCAGCAGTTTTTCATTTGCTGACAATGAATGGGCAAGAAAACTTGTTGCAGGAGCCATCATCCTTGTCTTTACACTTATCAATGTATGGAGTGTTAAGGGGATGGGAAAGATCGAGGATATCATGGTATATTCCAAGCTGGTGATACTTTCCATTATTTCATTTGTACTTATTAATAACAGCCAGACAACTCTTCCCGTGTTGTTGCAGAATGATAATGACACAAGCATATTATCCATATTGATAGTTGCTTCAATCACATTTGTTGCATACGAAGGTTTTCAGCTCGTTATCAACGCTGTCAATGAAATGGAAGATCCAAAGAAGAATATTCCGAAAGCCATTTACTCAGCCTTATTAATTGCAGTTCTTATTTATGTTGTTATTGCGCTAGGTGCAATATTGGCAATCCCGTTTGATGAAATCATTCATAACAAGGAATATGCGCTCGCCTCTGGTGCTGGAAATGCCCTGGGTCATTGGGGTACTGGACTCGTTATTCTGGGCGCACTACTATCAACAAGTAGTGCTATCAGCGGGACAGTGTTCGGAGCATCAAGACAAATTGCCGTTATCGCAAGTGATGGTTATTTCCCGGGGTTTCTTGCTCATCGAATCAACCACATTCCTGTTTTTGCAATTATAAGTATGGCAGTTTTAGCATTTTCCCTTGTACTTGCCGGTGGCCTCGAGGTTATTCTTGAGTTTAGTAGTATCACATTTTTGCTGGTGTCTTTGTTAATGGCATATGCAAACTATAGAATTCGGGATTTAACCCATTCATCAACATTTATTACCATGCTTTCTTTTTTTGGCCTCTTGTCCGGGACAGTACTTATTTTTTACTATGAAATAAATAATCAACCGCAACAAATAATTTTTATTTTGGGGTTATATGTCTTGTTAACTACAGGTTCGTGGCTATATTCAAGAAACAAGAGGCGTTATATTGAGAGCTAATAAAGTACTCCAGCCGGGCCGTCATGGATGGCATGTTTTGTGTGTCTCGATTTGGCTATAGCGGGTTCATATTCTTACAATAATATGCGCTTCATAAGGTTAGCGGGACAACCGTGTATAGATATATTAATATTACCAACCAGATTAAGGGTTACAACCATGCGCTATTCTATCTATCTTGTTTTATTGTTACTGACGGCCTGTGATGACCTGCCGCAGAATATTGCACTTGGTACATTAGAACGAGACCGTATCGCTCATACGGCCACAGCCAACGAAGTCGTTGTTGCACTACCCGTCCCGCAAGGTACACTGGTGACAAAAGGTACATTATTGGTAAGGCTTGATAATACGCTGCAAAAGGCCCAGGTTGACAAGGCGGGCGCACAGGTTGCACAGGCAGAGGCCAATCTTGAAAAATTACGTCATGGTGCCAGAGAAGAGGAAGTTGCTGCGGCGAGGGCTGATGTGGCCGGTGCAAGGGCGGCGCTTGTTGAAAGCAAGACAAATTATGTGCGCATTCTCGACCTGAAAAAACAAAAAATGGTCAGCCAGGCCGAACTCGACAAAGCCCGTGCTGTCCGCGATGCCAGTCAGGCAAGCTTGCAAAGCGCCCAGGAGACACTACTGGCATTGACTAACGGAACACGAGAGGAGGATTTACGTGCGGCCGAAGCCATATTGTATGCAGCGGTTGCAACACTGGCGAGTGAAAACAAGCGCCTGGCTGATTTAACGATCATTGCAACCCGGGATGGCATACTGGACAGTTTACCCTGGAATCTCGGTGAACGCGTTACCATAGGCAGCCCACTGGCGATAGTGCTCGCTGGTAAAGCCCCGTACGCACGAATCTATGTCCCCGAGCCCCACCGGGTAAAATTGAAGATCGGTGATAAATTGCTTGTACACGTTGACGGCATCGAAAAACCGATTACCGGTTATTTACGCTGGATTGCCACTGAGTCCGCCTTCACTCCCTATTATGCCCTTAATCAGGAAGAGCGTTCGCATTTGATGTATCTGGCAGAAGTTCAGTTACCTGACAGCGAGGCCGGGTTACCTAATGGTGTGCCGGTACAAGTTGAGCTGCCATGACTGACTATGTGATCAAGGCTGTAAAATTAAGCCGGAATTTTGGTGATATCAAGGCAATACAGAATCTGGATCTGGAAGTAGAAAAAGGTCGGATCTATGGCTTTTTAGGCCCTAACGGCAGTGGCAAGACCACGGCTATCCGTATGTTAACCGGTTTGTTAAAACCAGGCTCCGGCGAGGTAGAGGTGCTCGGTTACACACTGCCTGAAGATGCGGAGAAACTACGTTTGCATATTGGTTACATGACCCAGAAATTCTCACTCTATGAAGATTTGACCGTCAAAGAGAACCTGGAGTTCATTGCCAACGTTTACAGCCTGTCGGGCCGTTTGAAAAACCAGCGCGTCGATGAGCTTCTGGGCATCTATGGCCTGAATGAAAAAAAGAATCAGTTAGTCGGGAATATGAGTGGTGGACAACGCCAGCGGCTCAGCTTGTCCGCCGCAATACTGCACAAGCCCGAATTGTTATTTTTAGATGAACCCACCTCGGCAGTTGACCCCGAGAATCGCCGTGAGTTTTGGGAGCAACTGTTTGATCTCAGTGATCAGGGTACCAGTATACTGGTGTCGACGCATTATATGGATGAAGCCGAGCGCTGTCATAAACTGGCTATCCTCGAGTCAGGGATCAAGTGTGCGGATGGCGCGCCCGATGAACTCATGCAGAACATGGGCGCAAAGGTTGTCGAGATTACATCATCAAACCTGCGCCAGCTTAAACGGGAATTATTACATCTATCCGGTGTAATTTCGGCTGCGCAACTGGGTGCGCGTCTCCGGGTTCTGGTTAAAGACACCATTTCCGATCCGGTGACTTTTTTGTCCCGACAACCATGTGTTGATTCGGACGATCACTTATCCCGGGTTCGGCCCAGCCTTGAGGATGTATTTGTGATCAGTACCGGGACAGGCTGATAATGAAATCATTATTAAGAATACGTGCCATTGTTGGAAAAGAGTTAACCCAGCTCAAGCGTGACCGAATAACGTTTGGTATGGTCGTGATGATCCCGCTAATACAGCTTTTGCTGTTTGGTTACGCGATTAACACCAATATCCGACACATACCCGTTGGTGTAGTGGACTATAGCAAAAGTGGGTTAAGCCGGGTCTTGATACAAACAATCGAAGCAACCCAGGTGGTTAACTTTACCAGGCAGTTTAATAACCTGCCGCAGGCACAGGCAACCATTGCCAATGGCGAAATTCGGGCCGTGCTGGTGATCCCAAAAGATGTCAGTCAGCGACTGGCGCGTCACCAGACTGTTGGCCTGGGCTCGCCACCGTCAAGCGATGAAGAGACCAGCCGCCCGGTTGCCCAGTGGCTGGTTGATGGCTCAGACACAATTATAGCCGCAGCGGTCAAAAGCCTGAGAAATATGCCGCTGGCAGAGTTACTTGATAAACCCCCTAACCGGAACACACCTACCTTTGAGGTCGCCTTGCTGTACAACCCTGAACAACGTACCGCCGTCAACATTGTGCCAGGCCTGGTCGCGATTATATTAACCATGACAATGATTATGTTCACATCCGGGGCGATTGTCCGGGAACGAGAGCGGGGTAATATGGAAATGCTGATCACTACCCCGGTACGTCCTGTCGAGTTAATGCTGGGGAAAATTATTCCCTATATTTTTATCGGTGCTATCCAGGTCGGTATCATTTTGGGGTTAGGGCATATTTTATTTCATGTCCCGGTCAATGGTGGTTTGCTGCAATTATCCGGGGCTACCTTTTTGTTTATAACCGCGAGTCTCACCCTGGGTCTGGTTATTTCAACCATCGCCAATAACCAGTTGCAATCCATGCAAATGACGATATTTATTTTATTACCATCCATTCTTTTATCGGGCTTTATGTTTCCCTATGAAGGCATGCCTGTTGCAGCACAATACATCGCCGAGGCCCTGCCCGCGACACATTTTATACGCCTGATTCGTGGCGTGGTATTGCGCGAGGTGGAAATTATCAATATGTCGTCTGATGTTTACTGGCTGATACTGTTCACATTAGCAGGGCTGACAGTTGCATCATTAAGATTCAAGAAAACCCTGGATTAGAGAAGCTACATGATTAATCGTGTTATTAATATCACTGCCGTACCGTCAACTGTATGAAGCACATAACAATGTGAGGACATGGGGCCGGTAAGCCGGACCAGGACCG
>DRJK01000155.1 GCA_011052215.1 Gammaproteobacteria bacterium | reverse complement strand
CGGCGCAGTATATGGGAAGAAGCCAGTTCATTTATGACCCCGGATACACTTGCACCATCGTTATTTTTAGCGGTCTTTGTTAAAAAGAAAGGCTATAAAATAAAAAATGTTGATATATCTCATCAGGAACGTGAAACCGGCGAGGTTTCTATCAAAAGTATAAAGTTACTGAAGTTTTGTATGAAGGCTTTTGGGCAAATGTGGGTTTTCCGCAAGGCTTTACGTCATGTCAGCTGAAGATCATATTGTTATTGTTGGTGCGGGCCCGACCGGGTTGGGCGCTGCATGGCGTTTGCATGAGCTTGGTTATAATAACTGGACACTTATTGACGCAGCTGATTATGCGGGTGGTTTAGCCACTTCGGTTGTTGATGAGCAGGGATTCACCTGGGACCTTGGTGGTCATGTCCTGTTTTCTCACTATAAATATTTTGACCAACTGATGGATCA
Organism: Gammaproteobacteria bacterium; assembly: GCA_011052215.1. Lineage (GTDB taxonomy): Bacteria > Pseudomonadota > Gammaproteobacteria > JAADHQ01 > JAADHQ01 > JAADHQ01. The sequence goes on along the minus strand of DRJK01000155.1, from coordinate 2,148 downwards.
GGCACTGGGTGACGACTGGCTTGAACATATTCGTGAAGCGTGGGTCTGGATGCGGGAACGCTGGGTTCCTTATCCATTTCAGAACAACATATGGCGGCTACCCGAAAGTGATCTTATTCCCTGTCTGGATGGTTTACTTGAGGTCTATCGGGCAGCGAATACGGATAAGCCCGATACATTCAGGGAGTGGTTATTACAAAGCTTTGGCCAGGGGTTATGCGATACCTTTATGTTTCCATACAATTACAAGGTCTGGGCGTATCGGCCGGAAAAAATGAATGTGGAATGGATGGGCGAACGTGTCGCTGAAGTTGATTTGTCCAGAGTCATTCGCAATCTGGTTAAAAAACAAGACGATGTTAGTTGGGGTCCCAATGCCACATTTCGTTTTCCACTACATGGAGGTACCGGTGCAATCTGGCGTTCGATCAGTGACCAATTGCCAGCGGGGGGGGTGAAGTATGGTGCTGCAGTGAAGCGGATTGATCCGGATAAGAAAAAGATCACGCTGGAGGATGGCGAATCACTAGAGTACGATAAGTTAATATCAACAATACCGCTTGATCAACTTTTACTTCTTTTAGCAGATAAACCGCACTTGTCCCGGCGTGCATCGGAGTTTGTTTATTCATCAACGCATGTAGTAGGGATAGGTCTGGATGGCAAGGTGCCCGACGAACTTGCGACAAAATGCTGGATATATTTCCCTGAATCAAATTCCCCATTTTACCGGGTAACCGTATTCAGCAATTACTCGCCTAATAATGTCGCCAGGCCAGGCAAACAATGGTCGCTTATGTGTGAAATAAGCGAGTCTCCTGATAAACCCGTAAATACAGAGACCATTGTAAATGAAACCGTTTCGGGTTTACTTGCTTGTCGGCTGATAAACAAAGAGCATGTCATCGTCAGTCGTTGGCATAAAAGGCTCGAGTATGGCTATCCTACTCCATGGTATGGCCGTGATGCAGTGTTGAGTGATATCAATATGCAACTTACTGCCATGAATATCTACAGCCGTGGAAGATTTGGCGCGTGGAAATACGAAGTATCAAACCAGGATCATTCTGTTATGCAGGGCGTTGAAATTGTAAATCATATTCTGCAAGATAAAAAAGAAAAAACATTCTATGGTGACATGTCAGATGATTGAATCTGCGTACACAATTTTCTGTATCCGTTCGCCTAGCAGGTTCGGTCTGTGTAATTCCGGTCAACCCCGGTATTGTTCAGAGCTGACTTGTATATAGATATTCTCATTAGAAAAACCGGGATTCCAGAGTCTGTGTGGCCTGGGGTAAGGACACTATTTTCTAATATTAGCAACAACTGTATCCCCCTGTTTTTTTACAGAGCAGTCCTGATCCGTATTGACAGACAACCTGGAGAGAGGTAGGTTGGCGTAGAAAGAATTTTTTGGATTTCTGTTTTTTTTATTATTCTAAACTTACTTGAGTATGTGGCCATGACAAATTATGTGGGTACTATATGCAAGATGTGCAAAACCTGCGTTGTGTGTGCCATCGCAGTTGGCGGGTTCTTTACCTTGCTAATCCTGATCTGGGTTGCCTTTCTGGGTTCCTGAAAACCGGAAGTTGACCGTCACGCATCGATGCTTTTGCAGAATTTCTGCAGGTATTTTCTGTAATCTAACACTCCGCTGTGGTTGAAACATGGGTTTGAATAGTATAAAAAATATCTGAAGGTCTCTTCCAGGTGCCCTCATCATGCCATCCCGCAGGGCGGGTGGTATTTGATTTGCCATTGAATTTCCGCTGTGTCACTACTATGCGCCAGTCAAATCGTTACAGGCGGGATTATCAGGCTTGGCCCGGTAGAGGGGTTGATTATCCTGAAGATCCCTTTTTATACATAAACAAGGCGATTTTGCCATGATAAAATATTTATTTTATGTTGTTTTACATATTATTCAACATGTTGTCCAGAATCGCCCCGTGGCCATGCAGCCCGGATAATAGTCGGGTATAATACTCTCACTATTAATTGGAACAGCAAAGAGCAAGTATGAAACAACAAAATGAGCAACCCAGTGTTAAGGACCCGGTTTGTGGAATGGAGCTGAGTCGTACAACAGCAGTGGCAGAATCCAGTTATGAAAATAAGACCTATTATTTTTGTGCCGATGTG
>DRJK01000154.1 GCA_011052215.1 Gammaproteobacteria bacterium | reverse complement strand
TTTCTGATTTTCTTAATCAAGTATAAGGGGCGCCCCTTGGTTTCATCAAACATCCTGCCCAGATACTCACCAATAACACCGATGGAAATAAGCTGCATCCCGCTAAGAAAAAGTATGATTGTCATCATGGACGGATACCCTTCTATAGGATTTCCAAACAGGATTTTTTGCATAATGATGTAAATGCCGAATATAAAGGAGGCCCCTGCCGTCAACATACCCATGTAGGTTGACAGTCTTAAAGGCGCAGTAGTAAATGAAGTGATTCCTTCCAGGGCAAGGTTCCATAATTTCCAGTAACTCCATTTTGTTCTGCCAGAATAGCGTGCCTCCCTGTCATATAATACTTCTTTTTGTGAGTAGCCTATCCAGGCAAACAGTCCCTTCATATATCGATGTTGTTCGCGCAATTTCAGCAAGGCATTTAACGCACGACGACTCAGTAAACGGAAATCTCCCGTATCAGCAGGGATCCTTACACGACTCGAACTTTGCATGACTCTATAGAATATATAGGCGGTTATTTTCTTTAGAAAAGTATCACCTTTTCTGCTTGCGCGTCTTGCATAAACAACATCGTAACCGGCCTGCCACTCTTGCAGTAAAACCGGTATTAACTCCGGCGGATCCTGCAGGTCTGCATCAATCACAACAATTGCATCCCCATTCGCATGATCCAGGCCGGCAGTCAGCGCTATCTCCTTGCCAAAATTCCTGCTCAGCTCGACAACACAGATCCGGTCATCCCGACTGGCCAATTCAGCGATATGGTCTGAACTATTATCACTACTGCCATCATCAACCAGAATAATCTCGAGACCAATTCCGATATCCTTCATCGAATCTACCAAACGCTGGTAAAATACATCAATGACATCCTGCTCATTAAAAACCGGTACAACTACGGTGAGTAAACTATCATTCATATCACATACCCTGAATGTATTTTATGCCAGAAAATTATTCTGCCCTGTATTTGAAATAACGCATTAGTAATAATAACTCATTGCTGCCCCGTTAACTTAATGAAGTACCTATAAATGTGAGGACATGGACTCGGTAAGCCTGATCAAGACCGTCTGCCGCACAGATGTCCTGTTTTACGTGTTTTGGCCAGGCTTGCCGGTTTCATGTCCGGATTGCGGGTTAGCCCGAAACACACTTACCGCTTACATTTCAACTACATTCATCATGGGTTAACGGGGCAACAGTGATAATAACTCACTATTCTCCAGGCATTCCAATCAAATGAAAATGGTACCCATTTACATCTGTTCGACTATTGGTCTATTTTTTTATTACTGCCAGCAGTGAAACGCCGAAAGGTATACGCAACCTTCCAATAACAGCTTTCTCCATCCCGAACAACTTTTCCAGCAGACGGTTAACCGGTTGTGGCGGCACCGCTATCTCTTCTTTATGCATGTTCCTTCCACGCAAGCGTTGAAGGATTCGCACAAGGGCCACCACTGGAAACAGTATCGAATTAATATAAGATATATATTCTACTGTCATCCCCGCCTCTGCTATAACATTTTGCAAACTCTTCCTGGTATATCGACGCCTGTGATGGTGGCACTCATCATGATAACTCCATAAAAAAGGGAACGCAGGCACTGTCATAATGATCCGGCCATTTTTTTTTAATAACTGTCCCAGTGCCGCAAGGCTATCCACATCCGGGCCGATATGTTCCAATACGTCCAGTAAAACGATGAGATCAGTACTGCACATGTCAAAAGGTAGCTGATCCGGTAATCTCCCGGGATATATCTGTGCGACTCCTCTGGATTTGGCCAGTTCCCGGGCATGATCGTTTAACTCCATACCAGCAACCTTGCCAAATTTTGAAAGCATCTCAAGGTTTCCACCCGTTCCACAACCTGCCTCCAGTATCGATAAACCACTGGTATCCAGATATCGCTCGATGGTAGTTTCAACGATTTTACGCCTGCCCCTGAACCACCAGTGGCTGCCCTCTATCTTATACATATTCTCATATAAGGATGGATGCACGCTTTACACTAGCTCCCGAAATATATCCATATTATTTTATGCATACCTGTATTGACAATAAACGAAATCACAATAAACTGAATATGTTATAAGTAATCACCAATACTGAAGCAATGGCTATACCCTGAAATCCAGAAATATTATAACTCATGAATTTACCTGTTCAACCAGCTGATAAGCTGATAATACTCACAATGATCATAAGCAACGTCACAAAATGCCAATATTAAGCAATGAGCCTGGGCAAAATGAAAAACTGCTCAATCCGGGAAATATTATAACGCTGGCAGTTATTTTCTTTTTCGCCCTTTTTATCAGGTTGGCATATATAAACACGACAGTCGTTGATCATCCTATCAGGGCAGATGCAAGAAACTACGTGGTCTACGCATACAATCTTGTAGAACATGGGGTATTTTCGCGGCAGGAAAATTCCAGTAATCCCGCTCCTGACTCATTCTGGGCCCCTGGTTTCCCTGCCTACATGGCCGTCATTACCAGATTATTTGGTAAACAATCATTTTACAAAAACGTTCTGTATGGCCATGCCCTGATGGGTGCCATCGTTGCCGGGACTGCTTTTCTTTTTGCTATTACCTTCCTTCCCTATTGGGCCGCCCTGTCTGCTGCATTATTAATATGCCTGAGTCCGCACTTGATCAGTTCGGGTGGTTACTTACTGACAGAAACTTCGCTTTCATTTTTTTACTTTATGGCTGTTGTCAGCTTCTATTTTGCTACAAGAAAATGTTCCCCCGGATTATACGCATTCTCCGGGCTTTTATTTGGATATGCCTACCTGGTAAACCCTGTTATTTTTTTCCTGCCGTGGATATTCGCCATACTCGTCTGGAAAAACATCAGGCCATCTATGGACCAGTTTGCTACAAACACCAGAAAATATCTGCTTGTTTTTCTGGCTGTCTATACTGTCTTTTGGGGCGGATGGTCTGTTCGAAACGTTATCAATGTTGATGCAGGCAGCTCTTCCAGTCAGGGCAGGGCACTGGAAAATCTTGTTATAGGCACGCATCCTGACTTTTTCAGGAATTATCGATCCGGGGCATTTCATCGTGAAAATAAACCCCCTGTACATGATGAAATAAAGGACTCAGAGGGGTCAATATTAACTTTCCTCAATGAAAATCTGTTTCCGAGATTCGCTCAGGATCCGGGGAGATACCTGACATGGTACTTATTCGAAAAACCTTACTTGTTATGGAGCTGGGATGCCCTGGTTGGCTGGAAAGATATTTATACCTACCCTACTCCACAATCACTGTATACCGTTTCGGATAGTGCTGCCGCAACGAGATCAATCATGAAGGCCATGCACCCGATCCTCTTGATAATCTTTCTTCTTGGCTTGTTGATTCTTTTATTCCAATCATCAACAAACAAGTCAAAAACAATAGAAGCATCTACGATCATGTTTATCACTGTCGCATATATTACTGTAATCTATTCGATCCTCCAGTCTGACTCGCGTTATTCCATCCCGTTCAGGCCAGAGTTATACATAGGTGCTATCTGGTCAATTCAAAAATTAACCGGGATAATCAGATCCATTAAAACATAACGACAGGTCAGGTTTTGCGGGTAAACACCGTAAAAAATAACCGTTGCCTGTTGAATGGGGGCTACTAATGGCTACCCTCTTTTAACTATACTGGTTGTATTTTTCTTGAGGCGAACAGTTTTCTTATTCTGTTTAACATTATGCTTTTCACAATCGCCTATGATCAAAAACAGATGATCTTCAATACTAAAATTATCTTGTACTGTATTTATAAAATCCGGCATAAACTTATCGGCCGGGCTTATATGAATAATCCTGATCATTTAGCGAACAAATTCCTTAATATATTCTGAATTGATATCAAAACTGCGAATAACTCATGAAAATCTATATAAATTATATATTTATCTACAATTCTATGAAGTATATCTGTAATTGCAAATAACATTCAGGTTATTTTTCATTTGCCGATATAAATGGTTGAAATCCAGATACTTAAGATTATGTGAAAAGTAACAATTTACTGATTTTCATCATAATTATTTTTATATGCAAAATTGATATCGCCAGCTTGCCGCTTGTCACATAATAATTATTTTTGCATATTATGATATGTTTATATTATAGGCATATTGAGACTTACTACTAAGAATATGAAATTCCTCTTTATTTAGTATAATTTATAGCTAATAATGAGATATTGAACAACACTTTAATTCAGACTTTGAAATTATTTATCAATGGCAACAACCAATCCAAAAATACAATTAAGCGGCCTTGCAAGACGACTGGTGCAGGATGGCCTGCTTGAAGAGGAAAAAGCAGAAAATGCCATAACCGAATCGCGAAAAAGCAAGACTCAACTGGTTTCATACCTTGTTGAAAAAAAAATACTCAACGGCCAGCAAATTGCCGAGGCTGCCTCGCATGAATTCGGTGTCCCGCTTCTTGATATCAACTCCATCGACCTGGAAGCCGCGTCGACCTTTATCAAGATGGTTGATGAAAGACTGATACGAAAACACCGTGCTGTCCCTCTGTTAAAACGCGGTAACCGCCTCTTTATTGCCATCTCTGACCCGACCAATCTGCAGGCACTGGATGAAATCAAGTTTAATACCGGCATCAACACCGATGCCGTTGTCGTCGTAGAAGAAGCACTGAACAGGATTCTGGAAAAGGCCCTGGAAGCGAAGGCCGAGCCCATGGAGGGTCTGCTTGACGAAGACCTGGACAACCTCTCGATTGAGGGCGGCGATGACATTGATCACAAGGATGACGAGGAAGACAGCGATATCGATGATACACCGGTCGTGCGCTTTGTTAACAAGGTGTTGCTGGACGCCATCAACAAGGGCGCATCGGACATACATTTTGAGGCCTATGAAAAATCCTACAGGGTCAGGTTCCGGCAGGATGGTATCCTGCATGAAATTGCCTCCCCCCCGTTAAATATGGCTTCCAGAGTGACCGCTCGTATCAAGGTTATGTCCCGCATGGATATCGCCGAGCGCCGTGTCCCCCAGGATGGCCGTATAAAAATGAACATATCCAAGACACGTGCCATTGACTTTCGTGTCAACACCTGTCCTACGCTGTTTGGTGAAAAAATTGTTTTGCGTATCCTGGATTCCAGCGCAGCCAATCTTAATATTGATGTGCTGGGTTATGAGGACCACCAGAAGAAACTCTTCATGGATGCCATCCATAAACCCTGGGGGCTTGTGCTGGTAACCGGGCCGACCGGTAGCGGTAAAACGGTTTCGCTCTACACTGCCCTGAGTATTCTGAATACCGCCGATAAAAATATTTCAACGGCTGAAGATCCGGTGGAAATAAATCTGCAGGGCATCAATCAGGTACACATGAACGCGAAAACCGGCATGAACTTCTCGCTCGCGTTACGTGCCTTCCTGCGTCAGGATCCGGATATCATCATGGTGGGTGAGATTCGTGATCTGGAAACGGCTGAAATCTCCATCAAGGCCGCACAAACCGGTCACCTTGTGCTATCAACCCTGCATACCAATGATGCACCGCAAACACTCACTCGTCTGATCAATATGGGCATTCCACCGTTTAATATCGCCTCGGCTATCAGCCTGATCATTGCCCAGCGCCTGGCCAGAAAGCTTTGCTCCCAGTGTAAAAAGGAAGAAAAAATTCCAGAAGGCGCATTACTGAAAGAGGGATTCAAGAAAGAAGAGATAGGTACTTTCAAGATCTATGGCCCCGTTGGTTGCGACCAATGTACAAATGGCTACAAGGGGCGAGTCGGTGTCTATCAGGTCATGCCCGTATCCGAAGAGACCGGGCGCATTATCATGGAAGGAGGCAATGCCTTGCAGATTGCCGACCAGGCTGCGAAAGAAGGCATCAATGATTTGCGCCGCTCAGGTCTGAATAAAGTGAAAGAAGGCATAACCAGCCTGGAAGAAATTAACCGGATCACAAAGGACTAAGTAATGGCAGAGAAAGCAATCAAGCAAGATGTGTTTATCTGGGAGGGCTCGGATAAAAGAGGTGGCAAGGTTAAAGGCGAAAGCCATGGTTCAAGCCCGGCCATGATAAAGGCGGAACTGAGACGGCGCGGCATTGTGCCCAAGAAGGTTCGTAAAAAATCCACGCTGTTTTCGGCCAGTAAAGGCAAAAAAATAGTGCCCAAGGATATCGCCATCTTCAGTCGCCAACTGGCAACCATGATGTCCGCCGGTGTGCCACTGGTTCAGTCATTTGATATTATTGGCCGTGGCCACGAAAACCCGCGCATGCAAGAGTTATTAATGACTATCAAGAATGATGTGGAATCAGGCAACCCCCTTGCGGAATCACTGGCAAAACACCGGCTTTATTTCGATGACCTGTTCTGTAACCTTGTCAAGGCAGGTGAACATGCCGGTATCCTTGAGGCACTGCTGCATAAAATAGCAACCTATAAGGAAAAAACAGAGGCCATCAAGGCGAAAATAAAAAAAGCCCTGTTCTATCCAACCGCCGTTATTGTTGTTGCCGGTATCGTTACCGGTATATTGCTGATCTTTGTTGTCCCCCAGTTCGAAGAACTGTTCCAGGGTTTCGGGGCATCTCTGCCGGCATTTACCCAGATGGTCATTAACCTGTCCAAATTCATGCAAACATGGTGGTTTGCCGTGTTGGGTGGCCTGTTTGCTGTTGGTTATCTGTTTTCATATACAAAAAAAAGGTCCGTTAAATTTGCCCATTTTCTCGACAAACTGATGCTGAAGATTCCCATTGTAGGCAATATTATCAACAAGGCCGCCATCGCCCGATTTGCCAGAACCCTGTCCACTATGTTTGCAGCGGGCGTTCCCCTCGTTGAGGCAATGGAGTCGGTCGCCGGTGCGACAGGTAATATCGTTTACTCTGATGCCATCCTGCAGATTCGGGATGAGGTCTCAACCGGAAGACAGCTCAACCAATCCATGAAAGATGCCAACCTGTTTCCATCCATGGTGGTACAGATGGTCGCCATCGGCGAGGAGTCTGGCGCCCTTGATGATATGTTGGGCAAGGTGGCCGACTTCTACGAAGACGAGGTGGACAACGCAGTAGACGGTCTCAGCAGCCTGCTGGAGCCATTGATCATGGCCGTACTGGGCGTGCTGGTTGGTGGCCTGGTCATCGCCATGTACCTGCCAATCTTCAAACTGGGTGCTGTTGTATAGGCCTTGCAATCCCGGGGTACCTGCATCGGGTGCCCCGAACCTGAATCTGACTGAATGCTGATCCACGAATTTCTTGATACCTACCCCGTCGCTTTTATAGCCACGTCGCTGGTCCTTGGTCTGATGATCGGCAGTTTTCTTAACGTTGTTATTTATCGTTTACCGATTATGCTGCAAAATGACTGGCGCAACCAGTGTGAAGAGTACCTGGAGCTGGCGCAAACGACCGAAGAAAAGACATTCAATCTGGCAAAACCCGCATCTGCCTGTCCACATTGCAACCATAAAATCAGGGCATGGGAAAACATACCGGTTATCAGCTTTATTCTGTTGCGTGGTCGTTGCTCGCAATGCAAAAACCGGATTTCCGTCCGTTACCCCGTTATCGAACTCGTCTGCGGATTGATGACGGCCGGTATCGCCTGGCATTTTGGCTATGGATTTCAGGCACTGGCCGCCATGTTTCTGACCTGGTCACTCATTTCATTGTCCGTTATCGATTTTGATACCAAACTCCTGCCGGACATTATCACATTGCCCTTGCTGTGGGCCGGTTTGCTGCTCAATCTTGACGGCACATTCACAACACTGGAAAACAGCGTTATCGGAGCGGTTGCGGGTTATATGTCATTATGGTCAATCTATCAAATTCACCACCTTGTTACGGGCCGTGAGGGCATGGGTTTTGGTGATTTCAAACTCCTCGCGGTACTGGGTGCCTGGCTGGGTTGGCAGTCTATACTGGTCATTGTACTATTGTCCTCCCTGGTTGGTGCCCTGGTTGGCATCACATTAATCGTAGTGATGGGGCGTGACAAGCAGCTTCCTATCCCCTTCGGGCCTTACCTGGCGACAGCAGGCTGGATCAGCCTGATGTGGGGCAAGGATCTGACGCAAATCTATTTCGGGCTCTCTGGAATGAATGGTTAAAATACATGCTCAGGATAGGTCTGACAGGTGGTATCGGCAGTGGCAAATCGAGTGCTGCTGAGATCTTCAGTGAATTGGGAATAACCGTGATCGATGCAGACGAAATTGCCCACCGGCTTACCGGGCCAGGCCAGCCTGTATTACGGGCAATCACCCGGCATTTCGGCGAAAATATTCTGAATAATGACGGCTCCCTGAATCGTCAGGCCCTCCGGGAACTTGTTTTCAGCGACAATGGCAAACGCAGGGAACTTGAGGACATCATGCACCCGGTTATCCTCGCTGAAATGAAGAAACAAACTGCCGCCCTGGAAGACCCTTACTGCATATTAATGATCCCCCTCCTGATTGAAACAGCCCAGCAGGCCACCGTTGACAGGATACTGGTGGTGGATTGCCCTGAAGACAGGCAGATACAAAGGGTGTTGCAACGCGATGATATGACTGAAAAACAGGCCTGTTCAATACTGGACGCACAGGCAACGCGGGAAAAACGTCTTGAAATGGCTGATGATGTCCTCTACAACAATACTGATAACAAGGAAACCCTGAAGGAACAGGTCTGCCAGCTACACCGGAAATACCTTGAAATATGCAGCCCGGGCTGCTGATTATCATTCCCGTCTCCTGGATATTTGCACAAAGACAAACAGTAGGACAAAATACCCACCGGTAACCGTCATTCACTATAAAATATAACGGGAAATACGTGAGAGTAACGATTTACGAGCAACCACTGAATGAACGTATACGGTCTTTTCTTCGCCTCGAATACCTGTTCAGACGATGCGATAAATTCATGGTGGGCAAGACCGCCTGGGACAGTCGTACTGCCATTGAAACGCTGATTGAAATTAACAACCTGGTCGGCAGAAGCGACCTTAAAACCGAGATCCTGAAAGAACTTGAGCGCCACACAAAAAGTCTGACAAGTTTGTTTGAAAACCCCAAAGTAGACCATAAACGTCTCGACCATGTTTTACTGGCACTGGATGCACTCAGTGGTAAAATTTTTTCAGACAACCAGCCTTTTGGATATGAACTCAAACAAAATGAGTTCATATCACCCATCAGACAACGGGCCTCCGTCCCGGGCGGGACATGTGAAATGGATCTGCCGGGATTTCACTACTGGTTACAAAAACCGGATGAAGAACGTATGGAACTGATCACAGGCTGGTTTTCCTGTTTTGAAACCCTGCGGCAGGCAATAGAATTGATACTACGGCTTATCAGGGACAGTACTGTGCCAAAACTGGAATTTGCCGAAAAAGGGTTTTTTCAGCGCAGTCTTGAGGCAAAAAATCCGGGCCAACTGCTGCGTATAGGCCTGCCCGTCGACACCCTCTATTACCCCGAGATCAGTGCCGGAAAACACCGCTTCTCGGTACGTTTTCTGCGCCAGACCGATGAACTGTCAAGACCGGCGCAGGTCGATAATGATCTTGAATTTGAAATATCCTACTGTACTATTTAGGTACAAGGTACACGTCATGCAAGAGAATCATACAACACCCTGTATTCATTGCCCGACTTGCGGCAAACCGGTGGCTTGTTCTGCACAAGAAAAATGGAAGCCCTTTTGTTGTGAACGCTGCAAGCTGATTGACCTGGGAGACTGGCTGGATGAAAAACAGCGCATACCGGGCGGACACGTTTCTCCGGATCATGACGGTATAGAATAACCCCCTCTTCCTTCCGGCCTGGCCCTTCACTGCCCGTGCGGGTAAACTTTACAATCTTCTATTCTTCAAAACCCCGTCATACTGACGCGTGCCGTAAAAAAAATACGTTGCGATTTAATCGGCACAAGATAAAAAAGACGGTGACACATAATGGCCGCGAAACACCACAGAAACACTGAACCCGTCAATACCAGCCTGGGCCATTAGCCCCATAGAGCGCCTATTGCCGCTATACCCTGCGCACCCCGGCCAAAGGCCCTCTGTCTGTCTGCCGGCGTCATGCCCCCCAGCGCATAAACAGGCATGGAGGCAAGTTCGGTCAATTTTTGCAACCCATCCCAACCCAGTGTTTCAGCACCGGGATGGCTCTGTGTTGGTAATATCGGGGAAAGCATAATGAAATCAAGACCCAGCCTGTTAGCATGGCGGACCTCTTCTTTATTGTGACAGGACGCCGACAGCAAAACACCTGGGGCCAACCGTGGTCGCTCATCCATAGCCAGCATTCGCCCGCTGTTCAGGTGCAGTCCATCTGCACTTCCAGCCTTGAAGTCACGCAATGACTGGTTCAGCAATACCCTGGCACCATGACGCCGGGCAAGCCCGATGACTTCATTGGCCAGCATTGCATAATCATCAACCGGAAGTTGTGTTGCCCTGAGCTGGATCAGTTTGATTCCCGATACCAAACGACTTTCGAGTTGCCGGATAAAAGCACCCTGGTCATCTCCAGGCTCAGGGGTAATCAAATGGCAATCAGGCAACTGGACAGCATTCAGTATAGAGACATCGGCGGCCGGCATGGATTTGTCTGCAAGTTCATTGATGGGCACCCATTCCATGACCTGCCCCTCCCTGCCATAAGGGACGCCTTCAAAATGTTCAACCCGCCAGACATCCAGCAAAACCGTTTTTCCGGGGTATGCATGGCTGATACGAATCAATGGCCTCGCTTTGGTAATTGTTATACCCAGTTCTTCATGTATTTCACGGGCCAGCGCCTGCTCTGCATCCTCGCCGGCCTCGGTCTTGCCGCCGGGAAACTCCCATAAACCACCCAGATGGACATGGTCGGGCCGGCGGGTCAGTAAGACCTGTTGTCTGTCATTGCCTATTACCGCAACGGCTACATGAGTACTCTCTTGCATAAAAAGTCGGGTCAGGTCCGGTATTCTGCATTGATGGTGACATATTCGTGTGACAGGTCGGTTGTCCAGACTGTTTCACTGGCACCCCCCCGCCCCAGACAAATACGCACCAGAATTTCTTCCTCATTCATGACGGCCTGTCCCTGCTCTTCTGTATAGGAGGCTGATCTCGCACCCTGTTCGACAATACAGACACCATTCAGGTACAGGGACACATCTTCAATGACAAGCCCATTCACCCCGGCACGGCCAACGGCGGCCAGGATTCGACCCCAATTGGGATCACTGGCAAAAAAGGCCGTTTTGACCAGCGGCGAATGTGCAACAGTATAAGCCACATCCAGACATTCCTGTGTATCCGCACCCTGTTCAACACAGACACTGATAAATTTGGTAACCCCTTCACCATCACGAATAATGGCCTGGGCCAGTTGTCTGCACAGTGAATTCAGTGCCTCAATAAAATCATCATAGCCCCGACTGTTCGCGGTTATCTGAACACCTGACTGCCCGGTTGCCAATAGCATGCACGCATCATTGGTTGATGTGTCACCGTCAACAGTAATGCGGTTAAAGGACTGATCAACTGCACTGGACAAACAACCCTGCAACAAAGTCCGATCAAGCCCTGCATCGGTTGCAACAAAGGCCAGCATGGTGGCCATATCCGGCCTGATCATTCCAGATCCCTTGGCGATACCGGTAATGGTCACTTCCCTGCCATCCATTTGAAGCCGCGTGGATACACCCTTTGGCAGGGTATCTGTCGTCATGATGGCCCTGGCCGCCTCGCCCCAGTTATTCTTGTCCAACTGACTGACTGCCTGGGGAATGACTGCCTGAATTTTATCGGCTGGTAGCGGTTCACCGATCACACCCGTAGAAAATGGTAGCACCTG
>DRJK01000153.1 GCA_011052215.1 Gammaproteobacteria bacterium | reverse complement strand
TCCATAAAGTGTAACAGAAGGAACGCCAAGGGCTGCCGCCAGGTGGGCCAGCCCGGTATCCACCCCGACAACAAAACTGGCGCCGGCAATCTTTTTTGCCAGTTCGTTCATGTCCATCTCGGGAAGTATCTTGATATGTCCTTTTGACTGCGTAATATAATGTGCAATAAAATCTGCACGTTTTTTTTCTGTCTCACTACCCCAGGGTAAAAAAACATCCCGGCCATCAGCAACCACTATTTCTGCCAGTTGCTTCCAGTACTGCTCGGGCCAGTGCTTGCTTGGCCAGGTTGTGCCGTGCAGGAAAACAGCATATTCATTCTGTGGCTCACCTGCTGTAAAATAATTTTTGTCCAAACCATAATCGGGCCTGGATTCCGGCATCGGGTAATGCAGTGAATCTGCAAATAACTTGCGTACACGCTGGATGGCATGCTGTTTTTTTGGAACGAAATGCACATACTGGTAGGCGCGACTGGCAGAGGGTTCGCGTGCCGATGCCTTGTCGAGTCCGTGTGAAATACCTCTCGCACGCCTGGTAATAAAGGCACTTTTGATCAGTCCCTGTGCGTCAATGATGCAATCGTATTCCTGATCACGAAGCTCTTTTTTAAAATGACTCCACTCACCCGATAACAATGCCTTGATCGGGTTTCTGCGCCAACGCCGCATTGCAACCGGGATGACGTTTTCAACCGCCGGGTGCCATAAAGCGATGTCCTCAAAAGATTCTTCTACGACCCAGTCAAATTTGATGTGATTGACGGAATGTACTGCATCTGTAATCGCAGGCATTGTGTGTATGATATCACCCATCGAGGATGTTTTAATAATAAGGACTTTCATGACTGAAAATTCGCATCAACTAAAAAAAGAACGGGCAACATAATGTAGCAATATTCATTTATCACCATCCCCCTGCCCCTCCCGGAAGGAGGGGGTATCTGCCAGCTCTACACAAACAGGCGATTATCTGATTTTTAGTCTTCAATCCGTTCACCTTCTATGGGGGGAGGTGAATTTGCTGTTATTAGCTTGATAACACGTTCCGGCTTCAGGTCACGCAAGCAATTCAAGTGCCCCGGTGGGCATTCACGCCTGAAACAGGGGCTACAATCAAGTCCCAGGCTCAGTATGCTCGCCTGTTGATTCAACGGCGGTGTAAACCCCGGGTCAGAAGACCCATAAACAGCTATCAGCTTGCGGTCAAGGGCCGCGGCCACGTGCATCAGTCCGGAATCATTACTGACGACAACATCTGCCAGTGACATCAGGTCTATGGCATCTTCAAGGGCGGTTTTGCCGGCCAGGCTTGTACAATAATTACTATTTACGGTCCCTGAAATCTTGTCGGCAACCAGGATGTCCCTGTCTGAACCGAATATCCACACCTGCCAGCCTTGCTGGATGCAATAAATAGCTACCTCGGCATAGTATTCCTGTGGCCAACGCTTGGCTGACCCAAATTCAGCCCCCGGACAAATTGCCAGCACTGGCCGACCCGGCTTCTCCATACCCAGGCGATCCAGTGCATCCTTGACATTGCCTGGATCAATGCAGAGCTTCGGTGGTTGTATGACCGGGAAACCCTGGTTTTCTGCCGCTGATGCCAGCGCAACAAACCGCTGTACCGTCATGGTCAGTTTCTGCTTGTCCAGTTTTCTTGCATCATTCAACAAACCCCAACGCATTTCACCTGTATAACCTGTTCGTTTCGGTATTTTTGCCCAGTACGGCACCAGCGCCGACTTGAAAGAGTTAGGCAGAACAATGACCTGTGAGTAACCCTTTGAGCGGAGTGCCCTGCCTAAACGATAACGCCTGGCGAGTTGCAGTTGCCCGTGCCCCATCGGCATTTCTATCGTGCCACTGACCTCGGGCATACGTGCCAGCAAGGCCTTGCTCCAGGCCGGCGCCAGGACATCGATGGACGTATCCGGCTGTTGCTGAACCAGTTCCTTGAACAGGCTTTGCGCCATGACCATATCACCGACCCATGACGGGCCTACTATCAGTATTGAGGGCATCGGAATGTTCTATGTCTTTTTACCTGGTTAATCAAGCGATCGGCCGCAGGAGCGGCCAAAGGGCCATTCCATAAGGGTATAAAACGGTCATTGGCCGCGATGGCGACGTGATAATGCTTCAGGGACAGAGCATTTAAGTGGTTCATTCATCTTTTAGTTTGTATTCGGCACCACAGTAGGGACATACCGCCACCCCTGTGTCCTCGATCGGAAGAAATACCCGGGGGTGAGAATCCCACAAGGTCATGCCTGACATCGGACAATGCAGTGGTAAATCGGCCCTGGTTATTTCGTATTTTCGACTGGCATTTGCCCTTATTGGTTTTATATTCTGGTTCATCGGGAACCCCTCCGGATTTTAATATTCAAGACTTTTTGGATGTCGCCGTAATAATCAGGTGGCGGCCATAAACCGACTGACTGGACCCGGCTGCCTTCCAGAATGAACGCTCCTCTTCAGTAGCGGATTTTTTAACCTTTCTTTTACAATACAGATACTGCGGAAGACCAATAATTTTTTCAAAAAAATATTTTGGTTTCTTTTGTTCTTCATCATGCAACACAATATCGCTAAATCCGAACAACCTCAGGTACAGGTACAATTGAGGGTACGACCAGGGCATGATATGCATATGACTTCCCCTGTTGATTTTACCAACC
>DRJK01000152.1 GCA_011052215.1 Gammaproteobacteria bacterium | reverse complement strand
TTATTAGGGCTATTACGTTGATAGCGTAGATTAGACTGAACACCCTTTGTGAAGCCCGACAGAGTCCCGGGCCAGGTCAACACTAAAGTCAATGCATAGCAAGGCGTATGCATAATTAAAATGCACAGAAGCAGGCCGTTGGTTGCTGACAAGCACTTTTTCAAACCATTCGAAGGCACTATCCAGTTCGCCCAACCATGTATACGCATTAGCAAGGTTCAGGATTGCATCTTCATATAATAAATCAATGCCAATCGCCTTTTTGTAATAACTGATTGCCTCGTTCATCCTCCCCGTTTTCATACAAACGAGACCCATATTATTTAATGCCTTTTTTCCCCGGATTCAGTATTCAAAACCTTGAGAGCATCTGACTCTGCTTCTTCCAGGTTTTCCAGTTGCATCAATGCAATATCGCGATTACATTGAGCATCAATACAGGCCGGATTTATCTCAAGGGCTTTTTCAATATATTCCAACCCTTCATGCACACTATCAAGACCCGTCAGCACTGCTCCCAGATTATTGTAAGCCTCATAATAATCCGGTCTTAATTCAACTGCCTTTCTGAATAATGATAGCGCTTTTTCTTTATCCCCGCTTTCCCTGCAAGCTACCCCCAGGTTATTAAATGCCTCTGCGAAATCAGGCTTCTGTTTTATTGCCATTTCAAAAAAGATAATGGCTTCCTCAATATTTCCCTCTTCCGCATAACATGAACCCAGGTTATTATTGACTTCTGCAAATTCCGGCTTCTGTTTTTGAGCTTCCCTGAAATACTCAATCGCCTGCTTCACTCTGCCTTTTCGCATGCTGATAACGCCAAGATTATTATTGGCATCAAAATCATCAGGAAATTCACGGATTATTTTTCCATAACAACTCTCGGCCTCGTCCAGACGATCTGTATGAACCAGTAACATACACAAATCGCGTTCGACACTGATATCGCCCGGGTCTGCCAGAATGACTTTATTGAGTGCTTCCTCCGCTTCAACATACTGACCCAGTTGCAGAAGTACAGAACTTAAACTTTTATAAAAAAGTATGGTTTCCGGGCTACTGTCAATGGCACTACAAATCATATTTCTGGCAAGAGATAAATCACCTTTACTCCGGGCAATCAAGCCGGCAAGATGTAATGCGTCCTGTTGTACAGGATCTTTTTCAAGAACTTGCTGATACATATCCCAGGCCAGATCCAGCCTGCCCGATTGGTGGTGCTCAACCGCAGCCTTCAAAAGGCTAACCGCACTTACACTGGCAGATACAGGTTTTATACGGGATTTTTTTCTGGTTTTTTTGCTTCTTTTTTTAGACATAGTCGTTGTTCACTACCCATCCCTTATAGATAATTTAGATGATGTATCGTAGCTGTCCCATTAACCTGTTACAAATATAGTCGAAATATAAACCGCAAGTCAGTTTTGAGTTAAACAGAGCATTCCGGACATGCAACCGGCATAGTCAAATAAAGACACGCAAAAGATGCCATCCCTGGCCGCTCGACTGCCGCACCCCTGCGGCAGACGGTCTTTATTTGACTATGCCGGTTGCATGTCCTCACATATACGCTCGTTTCAAAAGTTAACGGGACAGCAGTGAAAATTTAGATAATGTATGGCTTATTGCATAACCTCTGAATTACAATGTACATCCTTTCCCTGGAATGATTTTTTGAAAACAGACAGCTCCTGTGCCAGCCTGTCGATCACCGGCCCCCATTCTCCGGCACGTTCCTTGAAAAAACAACGAGCACCGTGAAACCACGGCAGGTGATCCGTACCCAGTGTATTTACATGATGAGCGAAAATCATGTACCAGACCGGCACCCCCAACGCCCCCGCCATTTCCGATACCGATAGCGGTGCTGAAACCAGCAAGTCCAGTGAGCTCATTAATGCGGCCACTTCTGCCATGTCATTGAACTGGTCAAGATCACTGAAATGATGAATATCGACACCCAACTTCGTTCGTGCCCATTCCAGTTCCTCACTGCATTCATCATACATCATATTGATAAACTGCACCCCGGGTACCCGCAGGATTGTCTGCCAGTCTTTTTTGAAATCGGCATAATTCAGTTCTCTCTCCACTGTGATCAGGCCACCCCGCCATGCAATACCTACCTTTGGACCATCCCCTAATGAATGCAGACGTTTTTTCCAGTATGTCACCCGCTCCGGGTCTGCACACAGATAACCACCTTGCCGGGGGAAATCATCGAGACAGGGACGGGTATACATGGGAAGACTGCCTGCCGGTATCTGCAAGTCGATCGGCGGGGCCGACGATAACCACTCCAGCTCATCGCGTTTGACCCCATATACACTGGCCCCGGGGAAGGAACCCTGGTACAGGCCTTGCAAACGCGGGTCACATTCGATGACGACATGTCTGGCCTGTTCAATTACATCCGGCAGACAGTTTGCGAACCGGATTTCATCACCAATACCCTGTTCTGCATACACCAGCAGGGTGCTGTCATCCAGCTCTTCACCTTGCCAGCGGGGAATATTATTGTGGCGTGCGATAGCATTGTTCTTCATCCTGAAACGCCATTCATGCTCCTGCCAGCCTGATATAAACTCTTTATTTAAAAGCA
>DRJK01000151.1 GCA_011052215.1 Gammaproteobacteria bacterium | reverse complement strand
GCGCCGTGCGCAGGCAATGGCCTGGTCCTTGTCAAGCACGGCAACACCGTCGCGGGACACCACAGAAGCGCCCGAAGGGTTGGCCTGTCAGCGTCCATGGCTACGTTGTGCCTCTCGCAAAGGACTATGGCCATTCGCTTCGAGGCGCGCCTTGCCATGGACGCTGACAGGCCAACTGAACCCATCAATACTAAGTTGTTAGACCACTAGGCCCCATCGTTGTCAGTATGACATTCAGCCCGGCATTCACACCCTTTTTCGTACAATTCGTCACGTCGCAGACCCACCACCAGCGGTTCACGGTCATGCCCTGCCAACACTTGATAAACATTAATGCTGCCATCATCAAAGTAGTAGGCAGAGCCCGACATATAAAGTCGCCACACCCGATAGGTCGCCTCGCCGACGATATCAACTGCCTGCTCCTTGTTTGTTTCCAGCGCCTTGATCCATCGCCGTAGTGTCAGTGCGTAGTGGCGGCGCAATCCTTCCACGTCGACAATCTCAAAGCCGGCATTTTCCATGGCGCAGATAACATTGTTAATACGCGCCAGTTCACCATCAGGGAATACATAACTGTTAATGAAGCGGGTGATGGGCGTATCCTGCCAGCCGGTATCATTGGTGATGCCGTGATTGAGAAATAATCCGCCCGGTGCCAGCACCCGTTTGATGGTGTTGAAATAAGTCGGAAAGTTGGCGACCCCGATGTGCTCGAACATGCCAACACTGACCACCCGGTCATATTGGGCATCGGCGGGCAGGTCAACATAATTGCGTAATTCAATCGACACCTGGTCTTGCAAACCTTCGTTATGTATTCGCTGCTGTGCGTAGTTGAACTGCTGTTCGCTCAGTGTAATACCGTGGGCCTTCACGCCATACTGTCGTGCCGCCCAACAGATCAGCGCACCCCAGCCGCAGCCAATATCCAGCAAGGTCTGATCCGGTGTCAGGCGCAACTTGCGGCAGATATAATCCAGCTTGTCTTGCTGGGCGCTTTCCAGTGTCTGGTCGACACCCGAAAAATAGGCGCAGGAGTAGACCATTTCCCGATCCAGCCATAAATGATAGAAATCGTTGCCGACGTCATAATGGTGGGAGATACTCTTTTTTGTATTCTTTCGACGACTGCGACCTGCGCGTATGGCGTGCGCTTTTTTGTCATGGTGGAGATGTGGCAGCTTGAAGGCTTGACGGATTACCTGCAACCGGGTTGACCAGGGCAGATCCAGATCCCGGATATAGCAGACCATGTCAAACAGACATTCGGAGTCGCCTTCGATATCGGCATCCCCGGTCAGATAGTCTTCAGCCAGGTGTACCACATTCCGGTAGAAAACCAGTTCACGCAATACCCAGGGCTGGTTGAAAATTACCGTACAGGGTGCATTTGATTGCCCCACAGCCAGTTTTCCATCCCATAATCGTACGGCAACCTGACCGTGGTAGTCGGCCAGGATTATTTTCAGAATCAGATGCCCTGCTGAGGCGTCAGACGATTGATTACCGGAAGGGTTCTTCATGGAAATCCCTCTTTGTGGAACAGTTTTTAACATAGTATACCCATCGCAGCATGATTTTCAAAATATTGAGAGACGAGTCTTAATAAATGAGCCCGGTCAAGCCGGGCTCTGTTGATTAAGTGACGTGCCTGTCACTATGTTTTTGGTCCGTTTTTGACGGTTGTATCTGCGTGGCAAGGGTAGTTACCGGTAGCCTGACTGTTGTCAGCATGGTGACTTGTTTCCGGATGCTGGTTTTGTGCAGGCTGTGTATGCATTCCCCCATAAGTGCCCTGCTGTACTGTCCTGTCGTGCATATTGCCATGAGTGTCCTGACGGGTGTTAATCGACTGGCTGGTTTGTCCCATCATACCGGTACCGGTTTGTCCCATCATGCCAGTGCTGGTTTGCCCCATCATGCCGGTACTCTGAGTATTGCCCATGTGTCCGTTATTCTGGGCAAAGGCCATGGTTCCCATTGCCAAACCCAAACCGGCGACGGTGCCGATGACTGCTGTTAATACTGTTTTACTGTTCATAATGATTCTCCTTTTGTCGAGATAAAAATTTATTTCACAGTATTATTAAAGCAGTCGCATGTAACGCAGGCATGTCGGTAACAGGCGTTTTTGTAACAGAGCCTGTCTGACCGGGAAACTGTTACAATATGTTACAAAATAAATAATGATTCGCTACAGGATCTTATATAAATAAGATATATGAACAACGAAACGCATAAAGACCATATTCTGGTAGTGGATGATGACACCGAGATCCGCCAGCTGTTAAAGACGTATCTGGAAAAACAGGGTCTTCGCGCCAGCACCGCCATAGATGGTAAAACGATGTGGCGCATGCTGGATAAAACGGCGATTGATCTGGTTGTGCTGGATCTGATGCTACCTGGCGAGAGCGGTCTCAGTCTGTGTCGTAAACTGTGCGCCAATGTACAAATTCCGGTCATCATGCTGACTGCACTTGGCGAGGAAACCGACAGAATAGTTGGTCTGGAGATGGGTGCGGATGATTATCTTGTCAAGCCTTTTAACCCGCGTGAGTTACTGGCGCGCATCCACAGTGTATTGCGTCGTGCACGTGCTTTTCCGGACAACCTCGATCAGGCACCCGCCAAAGGGCTGATATACTTTGCCAACTGGACCCTCGATACCGTCGCCCGCCATCTGATTTCCACCGATGAGGTCGTTGTACCGCTGAGTGGTGGTGAATATCGTTTACTACGGGTGTTTCTTGATCGTCCAAACCGGGTATTAAGCCGCGACCAGTTACTGGAGCTTGTCAGCGGCAAACAGGCCTTGCCATTTGACCGCAGCATAGACGTGCAGGTCGGGCGCTTGCGCCGCAAACTGGGTGATGACAGTCGTGAACCGCGCCTGATCAAAACCGTGCGCAGTGCAGGCTATGTTTTCACCGAAACCGTTCGGGCGGAGGCGTGATGCATTTTTTACCACAATCACTGTTTGGCCGTCTGGCACTTATTCTGTTTTTTGGCCTGCTACTGGCACAGCTGGCAAGCACTGTCATACAGTTTCGTGATCGTGGCCAGCGGTTGTTTCAGGCCAGCGGTTTGTATAGCTCGGAGCGTATCGCCGAAATTGTGCGCGTGCTGGATGGTAGTAACGTCATCGAACGCAAACGGCTGGTGTCCATACTTAATATACCGCCACTACATGTCTCGTTGACAACTCCCGCATGGCCAGGGCCGGACAAAATGGTCGAAAGCTGGCCGGTCAACGAATTTCGTCAGCGGTTGCAGCGCCAGTTAGGTAAAAAATATCCAATACGTGTAGCCATCAGTGATCGACCAAACGCTGATAACATGCCAGGTATGCATAATGCCGGCGAACATAATATGCAACATATGCAAGGCATGGGTATGGGCATGGCATTACCTGATGCGCTGGTATTTTTTGCCCAGGTAAAATTAAGTGATGGCACCTGGGTATCTTTCGAAAACAGCATTGCCGGGGAGGTGTTTGCAGATTCTTCCACACTGCTGCTGACGCTGGCGTTTTTGATCGCGGCGGTATTATTCGTATCACTGCTTGCCGTGCGCTGGGTGACCCGCCCGCTGACCATGCTAACCCGGGCTGCCGATAAACTGGGTGGTAACATCAACCAGCCACCGTTGCCGGAAACCGGTCCCATGGAGGTACGCCATGCGGCCAGGGCATTCAATTCCATGCAGACCCGGTTGCAAAAATTTATTGAGGACCGAACAAGATTGCTAACGGCAATCTCACATGATCTGAAGACCCCGATTACACGTATGCGATTACGTGTCGAGATGCTTGACGATACAAAACAACGTGCCGGTTTCACAAAAAACCTGGATGAGATGCAACTGATAACATCCGAAACACTGGATTTTCTACGTACTGATAACGCCCGCGAGTCATTGCAAGCCATCGACATTTGCGCATTACTGGAGGCAATAAGGGATGACGCGGCTGAACTGGGCCAACACGTTGATATCGGCCCCTGCGTGTTGAAACCCTTCCATGCCCACCCACAGGCACTAAAACGTTGCATCGGAAATCTGGTTGAAAATGCCATCAAATACGGTGGTAACGCCAGAATATCCATTCACGACAGCGAGCGGGCACTGGTCATTACCATCAGCGATTCGGGGCCTGGTATCCCGCAGGATAAACTGGAAACTGTATTTGAACCGTTTTACCGGCTGGAAACATCGCGTAGCAGAGAAACCGGCGGTAGTGGCCTGGGCCTGAGCATTGCCCGCAATATTGCATTGTCGCAGGGTGGAAACCTGCAACTGGTTAATAACCCGAAGGGTGGATTACAGGCCATCCTGACGCTGTTGCGTAATAATAAATAGATTATACTTAACGATTTTGATAACGGTTCAAGTCAAACAACCCCGATAAAACAGGCTTGTTTCGCTTGTAATTATCCTGAAACCAGTCGGCCAACTCCCAGAATAAGGGACTGGTTCGCCGGACACCATACTGATCAACAAATCTTTCATAATCCTTGTCATTGCGTATTGCCGCACAACGGCTGGAGAATTCTTCAATATCTGACAATGCCACAGAGAAAAAGAAGTTGGGATAGGAGCCTTCCAGCCACTTCACCACTGTCATCGTATCGCGGTCAATATCGGCACGATCCCGTTCACGCTCATCGGCCAGAAATGAGGTGACATTTTTATATGCCTTATTTCGTATCAGGCTGTAGGTAAGGTCATCTTCCGGTTTATCTGCCTTAACCCGCACAAAGGCAACATCGGGAAAGGCATGCAATTGTTCACCCTGTAGTTGTGCAACCTTGATCATCGCACGGTCCGCACGTTTCACGGCAGCCTCTGCCGGCAGGTTTTTACATTCGACGCTGCCACAATGGTTCATGGCCTTTGCAGGCTGTGCCAAAGGGCCAAGCCGGCCTTTGATACGTTGATAAAGCTCTTGCTGTGGATTACCTGTCTGGTAACCCTTCACCGACTCCGTGCGCAACCATTCCTGCGGGGCAGAAAATAATTTTTCAATACTGCTTCGTTGGCCAATATACCATTTATCACGGATTTCTTTTCGTCGGCTTACCGGTAAAAAAGCCAAAAATGAGTCCTCACCCTCCATGCGCAGGAAATCCATGTAGATTCTGGTGCTCATTCGATGACCTATGTTGCCATAGATGTTGAAACCAGCCACCAGTAAATAATGAATACGCTCAAGCAAGGGGAAATCAATGACCCAGGTTGTTTCCGGACTACTGCCGACCAGTCCGTAAGCTACCGAGCCACTGTCAAAATGTCGGAATACAGTCAATGCAGCATTGGGGTTTGTGCCGCCCCCATCCCAGATAAAATTCATGGCATGACCCAGCTCGTGGGTACCCATTTTCTTGAACCAGGCCTGCTTGCTCTCCATGTAACGCCGTTGTCCTTTCCAGTAATCTGTCCAGATACGCAATAAATCAAGGTTATTATCAAAATCTGCAGGTAGCTGCAGTTCATCTGCCATATTTTCTATGAACTGACCGTTGTTGGCAATTATCGGTTGATCCGGATTAAAGAAAACCACCCAAAACTGATCTTCAATAACATTCAGTGCAATCTGCCCGCGGCAAACCGGCCCCTTGATAAATCCCTCAATAAAAAAATGTGCATCATCCAGCATAAAACGATATCGTGACACTGCCGGGATGGCGGCAAAAACCTTAAATGGATTGGACGCAATTTCCGTTTCATAGGAAGGCAATCGGGATACGCTGTAATCGGGCACCAGAAAAAGTTCACGAAAACGTTGCAGGCGCTTATCAGAGAATTCATAAACGATGTGATTCTTGGCAACGATGCTTGGGTGATACTGTAACAGGCGGTAATAAAAAGGACTGTTGCCCGGGTCATCATTGGGTCGCAGTGTTGCGATCTCATTGATCACCTTACCCGGTGGCGTTGTCGAACGCACCAGGCGGTAGAACTCGTGCGCCGGTGACCCGGCAAAATGTATATGTGCATGAAAAAGATGTTCATAGAGGTAGCGATTGACTAACCGTTGCTTACCGGATGGCTGATTGAAAAAAGACTCCCACTGGATTATCTGCGGACGCACTGTCGCCGAGGGGCCAGCGGGGGGTGGTACCTGTGAACCCCGGGCGATCCAGGAAACCAGTGTCCGGTACTCCGGGTCTGATAAATCCGGCATGGCATAGGGCATTCCCCACAGCGGATGTTCCTCAGTAAATTCCTCAATCGAATCCAGTTTTGGACACGTCTGCTCACGGTTCAGCTTCAGGGTGAAACTGCCCGGCAATTTATTAACACGGGGTTGTGGATGTTGTTTTTTCAGGCGCAGCAGGTGGTACAGTACCGAGTTGTGCAGGTTGTCCTCAGGGCTTTGCGTGCCTTCATTGAGTACAGGGTAAAATCCACGAGAACGCCACTGTGCAGTACTTTTGGCATCAATAAACAGGCGGGTAGGAGGAATGCTCGTTATCCGTCGGGCCTCATAAATGCGCTCTTCACTGGCACCACGCTGCAGACCTTCAATGGAGGAAAGTTTTAACTGGCACGGGGCATCGTAACAACCATGGCAGACCACACAACGCCGCTCTAATACAGGCTTGACTTGCTGTTCGTAGCTGACCGGGTCAGCAAGCAGAACTGACGACAGTTCCAGCCCGAAATCCCGGGTTTCATTGTGGACAGCGTGCGGCAACCCAAAGACTATATAGATGAATACACCCAGCAACAGGGCAACGGATAAAAGCACCAGGGCCCGGGTATGGTTTGATATCTTTTGCCATCTCATTACAAGTCGCATGTTATCAGATATACCTTCAGGAGAAGCACAGGGAACCTCTGATCAATTCATGAACTCGCATCTTGCACTCAGAAAATCCAGCTTCGTCCAGAATTAATCAGAGGATCCACAGATAATGTATTTTCATATCCCCGTTTTTTGAAGTAAATTATCATGGTTTTAACGGTAAAAAAGAATCGGCCTGGGCCAGTGCCCGGTTGATACTGAACAGTGGATTTTCAGTACCCTCCAGTAATTCGCCGGGTTCAAGTCGCATTGGCGCTCAGCGCCCCGAAACTCATTGCCGAGATGTTGTAAACCGACAAGGTGTAAGGTTTCCCGCATTGCTGCCCGCCCACCCACCGTGATACAGAAACAGGCGTCAGGTTTGGGGGCAGGCGTGACCGAGTGGTTCAGCCAGGCGTATTTTTTGTCATACACATCCAGGTCGGTGCCGAAGGGGTGAACATCCAGGGTATCTTTGGCACGCTCATAAACCAGGCTGCGTTGTTCGCGGGTAAAGGGAATCGCCTCGGTGTCGCTTTCCATCAGATACTGACGGATCTCGGGACGAATACCCTCGAACAGCCAGCGTAAATGCGCCAGCAATGGATAATTTCTTAACAGGTTATGCCGTGTCTGAAAGATATCCCAGACCCCAAGGATGCTCAGCGGTAATGTGATCAGTAGCAACCAGTACCAGATGGAACGCCAGAAGGCACCTGACACAACAGAAAGCAGCGTCATGGCAACAATAAATATGAATGCGGAATAACGCATGACAACTCCGGTTATTAATGGTAATTTTCTGATGAAAATGATACACCAGCCAAATCAGTATAAACCTGTTGCTGGATTCAACCTAGTCGAATCTGGATGCGAAGATGCGCGTGCATGATGGGGTTCAATCCATGCCAGCGAGCCACCAGGCCAATCGGCGCACCCGTCATATCAAGGCAAACTCAACAACAGCAAGAAACATTGCTTCCATGAATTGTACTTATCTCCGGCCTTGTCCTGCTGTTTGCGGTGTCAGCAGACCGACCCGAAACGGAAGGAGGGGTGGTGTGTTCAGTGTCTTCCCGATTTAACAAACATCCAAAGCAGTACGGAAGGTTTTGATGGTAACCGGTCCATCCTCACGAGCAAGCGATGCCACCTCTTGTGTGCCACTGATACAACCAGGGCACCAGGACATTACACTTTTTTTTGAAGGTGATCGACTCTACGAATCCATGTTGGTGGACATCGCCGCTGCCCGCGCCAGCATCCGTCTGGAGAGTTACATTTTTGCCAGTGATGAAATCGGCTGGCGTTTTGCTGAAGCACTGGCCGAACGGGCTGCGGTTGGTGTAAATGTACGCCTGCATCTGGATGCGGCGGGTTTTTTGTCCTGGGGTTCGGGCAAACTTAAAAGCTGGATGCGCAATCAAGGGGTCAAAATACGTGTGTTTCACCGTTGGCAATGGCGTCACCCGTGGCGTTACAACCAGCGCAATCACCGCAAGCTGCTGGTGATCGATGACAACAAGTTGTACATGGGCGGCTTTAATATTCACCGTGAAAGCTCGCGTAATGTTTTTGGTGCCGCACGCTGGCGTGATACCCACCTGTGCCTGAATGGCACATTCGCGCAACTGGCCGGAACCCTGTTCGATGACTTCTGGAAGGGTAAACGTCGTGAGTTACCCATCGAAAAGCATGCAGTAAGTATACTGGTTCCCAACTTTAATCGCAGTTGCAAACAAGTGCTGAAATGTCTTTATACCGACAGCTTCCGGCGTGCGCAACGCTCAATAACCCTGACAACACCTTATTTTGTTCCAGATCGTCATACCCAGAAAAACCTGCAAGCTGCCGCGCAACGCGGTGTTGATGTGCGTCTGCTGGTGCCGCGTAAAAATGATCAACGACTGGTGCAATGGGCATCACGGGCGGCCTATGCGCAATTACTCGATGCCGGGGTTCGCGTTTATGAGTATTTACCGCGTATGCTGCACGCCAAAACAGCCGTGGTGGATGGCGCGTGGGCAACCGTCGGTACGGCCAATCTGGACTATCGCAGCCTGTTTGTGAACCACGAGATAATTCTGGTCACACGGGCCCCGTCATTTTGCGAGCGTCTTGATGCGCAGTTCAGAACCGACCTTGAAGAGAGTGAAGAAATTTGTACCCGTCAATGGACGAAGCGCCCGTGGAGCGCGCACATGGCGGAGCTCATTGGCTGGTTGGCAAGGCGCTGG
>DRJK01000150.1 GCA_011052215.1 Gammaproteobacteria bacterium | reverse complement strand
GCTCCAGCTAAAAAGAAAAAAGCTGCTGCCAAGAAGAAAAAGGCTCCAGCTAAAAAGAAAAAAGCTGCTGCCAAGAAGAAAAAGGCTCCAGCCAAAAAGAAAAAGGCTGCTGCCAAGAAACCCCGTCGTTAGCATCGGCGTTATTCTTCGACAGATAAAAAGGCCCGCATCGCGGGCCTTTTTCTATAGCCGATACTGCAAACCCTGATTAATCAGATATTACCTGCCTGGCTAGCCCAGAAACAGCTTGTATGCATCATTCCCCTGCTCTTCCCAGTAGAGATACCCCAAATTTTGCAAAAACTGGTCGAAAACATCCCTTTCATCCTCCGGCACCTGTATACCCACGAGAATTCGACCGTAATCAGCCCCATGATTCCGATAGTGAAACAGGCTGATATTCCAATCCTCGCCCATATTAGTTAAAAATTGTAATAAAGCCCCTGGACGCTCAGGAAACTGAAATCGATAGACCAGTTCATCCGTTACCTTCTGTGCATGACCGCCGACCATATAACGAATGTGTATTTTGGCCATTTCATTATCAGTCATATCCAGGACCGGGTAGCCCAGTGATTCAAGACACGCCAATAACCCGGTTTTTTCTTTCTCGCCATTCTGGAGCTGTACCCCGGCGAAGATATGTGCATCCTTGTTATCAGCATACCGATAATTGAATTCCGTGATGCCGCGCCGACCCATCACCTCGCAAAACTTCCTGAAACTACCCGGCTTCTCCGGTATCGTCACGGCCAGCAAGGCCTCCCGTTGTTCACCCAGCTCTGCTCGTTCAGAGACATGGCGTAAACGGTCAAAATTCATATTTGCACCGCTGTTTATGGCGATGAGCGTTTTGTCTCTCATCGGGCTATTTTCGATGTGCTTTTTCAACCCGGCTACAGCAAGCGCGCCCGCCGGCTCCATAATGGCACGGGTATCATCAAAAATATCTTTGATAGCAGCACAAATCTCGTCCGTTGAGACAAGAATAACTTCATCTACACACTGCCTGGCGATACGGAATGTTTCCTCACCAACCTGCCGCACGGCTACTCCATCAGCAAAGATCCCGACCTGATCCAGCACAACCCGTTCACCCTTGAGCAGGGCCTGCTGCATGCTGGGCGCATCATCCGGTTCCACACCAATGATTTTGATCTCCGGCCTGAGGTGTTTTACATAGACGGCAACCCCCGCAATCAGCCCACCGCCGCCTACCGGGACAAAAATGGCCTCAATTTTATCATCACCACATTGGCGCAGAATTTCCACCGCAACCGTACCCTGACCGGCGATGACATCCGGATCATCAAAGGGATGAATAAAAGTCAGACCTTTTTCTTCTACCAGCGTCATGCAATGTTCATAGGCCTCATCGAATGTATCACCAATTAGTACTATCTCGGCCCCATAACCCCGTACAGACTCAACCTTGATGCTGGGTGTGGTCAGTGGCATGACAATAATCGCAGGAATACCCAGTTTGTTTGCCGATAAGGCAACACCCTGGGCATGATTTCCAGCTGACGCACAGATCACGCCCTTTTTCAGAACGTCATCACTCAGTTGTGCAATTTTGTTATACGCCCCACGTAGTTTGAACGAAAAGACAGGCTGCATATCCTCACGTTTCAGATAAACGCGACAATTCATCCGTTTGCTGAGCGAAGGAACCAGCTCCAGAGGCGTTTCCCGGGCAACATCATAAACGCGCGCATTGAGAATATTTTCGATGTATTTATCCGTCATAATGTAAAAGTAACAGTTTGCAGATACCTTGCATAGTCTCTGGAGTTATATCCTTGATAATGCCCCAAACCCGTAAAAAACATGACAAAATCGTTTGCCGGGCGTATCATTTTAATAATTATGAATAGATGGAGCCTGAAATGACGCAGGATGAATTGAAAAAAATGGTGGCAGAAGCGGCCATTGAATACGTTGCACCGGATACCATTATCGGTATCGGCACCGGCTCAACCGCCAACTGTTTTATTGATGCCCTGGCCGGCATAAAACACAAGATAGAGGGTACCGTTGCCAGCTCCGAGGCCAGTGCCGACAGACTCAGAGGACATGGCATCGAGGTCTTCGACCTGAACTCAGTCAACGGTATTTCGGTCTATATTGACGGTGCCGACGAGTGTGACAATCACCTGCATCTGACCAAGGGAGGCGGTGGTGCACTGACGCGCGAAAAAATTGTGGCCGCCTGTAGCAAAAAATTTGTTTGTATTGCCGATGAATCCAAACTGGTCGATGTCCTTGGGGAATTTCCCCTGCCGGTAGAAGTCATACCGATGGCCAGAAGCTTTGTCGCACGCGAGCTGGTCAAGCTGGGTGGTCGCCCGGTCTACCGCGAGGGTTTTGTTACCGACAATGGTAACGTCATCCTGGATATCCATGATCTTTCCATCGTCGACCCACGGACACTGGAATCACAACTGAATAATATAACCGGTGTTGTAACCAATGGCTTGTTTGCAATCAAATCGGCTGATGTGTTGTTACTGGGTACGCAGGAAGGCGTTCGCAAGCTGGAAAAATAAGATAAATGCAGGAGCGGCCCATCGCCGCGATAGAAAAGAGTAGCAAGGTTCGAGTGGTTGGTGGCTAGAAAAAGACTGCATTGCCAACTCTTTAGACCACTAGCTGCTTGCAACTCGAGCCTTTTCTATCGCGGCCATGGGCCGCTCCTACAGCAAAATACGCTCAATTCCACCCTGATTGATCTTGCCAAGGAATTCTTTCTGCCAGTCCTCACCCAATAAATGCCTGGCCAGTTCGACGACAATGTATTCGCTATCAAGACCCGTATCATCCCGGTATCGTGACAGACCCTGCTGACAGGCCGGGCAGGAAGTCAGTAATTTTACCTCACCAGACTCAACCCTGTTTTTCCCCGTCAATTCCTTGATGTTTTTTTGCAGCTCTTCCTGCTTGCGAAACCGCACCTGGGTTGAAATGTCGGGCCGGGACACGGCCAGGGTACCGGCCTCACCGCAACAACGGTCTGACAGGTTAACTTCCTGCCCCATCAGGCTGGAGGCCACCTTGACGGGGGAATAGGTTTTCATCGGTGTATGGCACGGGTCATGGTAAAGGTATTGAGTTCCGCTGTTACCCTCCAGTGATATATTCTGTTCCATTAAATACTCATGAATATCCAGCAAACGACAACCCGGGAATATTTTTTCAAATTCATACTCCAGCAGCTGATCCATACAGGTACCACAGGACACAATAACGGTTTTGATGTCCAGATAGTTCAATGTATTGGCGACACGATGAAACAGGACGCGATTCTCGGTCGAAATCTTGCGCCCTCTTGCTTTATCCCCACCAGCAGTCTGCGGATAACCACAACAAAGGTACCCGGGCGGGAGTACTGCCTGTGTGCCGGCCTTGTACAGCATGGCCAGGGTTGCCAGGCCAACCTGGCTGAACAAACGTTCGGAGCCACATCCTGGAAAATAAAAAACGGCATCGGTGTTTTCATCAACGCGCAACGGATCACGAAGAATCGGAATATATTTGTTGTCTTCGAGCTTTAATAGAGAACGCATAGGGCGTGAAGGCATCCTGGATGGCATTGGCTTGCGAACAAGGTGTACGATCTGGCTTGCCTTGCCTGGCTTGCCGGTTGTATTGCCGGGTAATTCAGCCTTGTTCCTGTTTAATAGCGGACGTAACAACCGGTACCCCAACCGCTGGGCCTGATAGCCCCATTGAATCAATCCCTTCCGAACCATATTAATGGCAACAGGATCGTTGATATTCAGGAAAAACATCGCTGCCCTGGTCCCCGGGTTGATGCGTTTTCGTCCCTGCGAACGCAGTATATTGCGCATACGGACAGAGACATCACCAAAATCGATATCCACCGGACAAGGGGGCAGACATTTATGGCAGACTGTACAATGATCGGCCACGTCATTCATTGCATCAAAGTGGTGTATGGAAATACCTCGTCGGGTTTGTTCCTCATATAAAAATGCCTCGATAATCAGACCGGTTGCCAGTATTTTGTTTCGAGGGGAATAGAAAAGGTTGGCCCGGGGGATATGGGTACTACAAACCGGTTTACACTTCCCGCATCGGAGGCAATGACGAATATCATCATTCAACGCACCCAGCTCACTGGCCTCCATGATCAGCGCCTCCTGTTGCAGCAACCGGAGTGAAGGTGTGTAGGCGTTGTCCAGCCCCGGGCCCTTTACAAGCTTTCCCGGATTAAAACGGTTTTCAGGATCCACCTCTTTTTTATATCGGGTAAATTTTTCCAGGTGTACATCAGACAGGTACTGTACCTTGGTTATGCCGATACCATGCTCACCTGATATCACACCACCCAGCGAAACGGCCAGTGCCATCAATCGTGCAACGATCTGGTCTGCCTCGAATAACATATTATAGTCATTGGAGTTAACAGGAATATTGGTATGCACATTGCCATCACCGGCATGCATATGTGTGGCGATAAAAAGGCGGCTGGTTCTTTTTCCCTGGTGGATGTGATCGAGTCTGTCACGAACACCTTCGAGCTCACGACCACTGAAGATAGCCTTCAAAGGACCTTCAACCTCCTCCCGGTAGGATACAACCAGATCCCTGCGAAGCAGGAGATTCAAAATCAGGTCTCCACGGCGAACATTATCGGCATCACTGCCTTGCAAAAGATTTTGATGCCCGGCAGCACCCTGATCAAGGTTGTCCAGCAATGCCTGCCAACGGCGACTCACATCAGTCAGATGCGAAATCGCTGACTGTCTTTTTTTCTGCAGTATTTCCGTGTTTTCATCACTGTTCTGGTATTCCTCATGAAAACGGGTCTCGGGCATATCGGTTGACAAATAAGCCAGTACCGAAGCAACCATGGCCAGCTTGTTGCTTATTGACTGTTCTATATTGATTCGTTCAACACCTTCGGTGTAATCACCAAGACGTTCAAGCGGGATGACGACATCTTCATTGATCTTGAAGGCATTGGTATGGGCTGCAATCGCAGCAGTCCGCCCACGATCCAGCCAGAAACGTTGCCTGGCCTCCGGTGAGGCAGCGATAAACCCTTCCGCATCTCTCGCATTTGCCATCCTGACAACTTCCGAGGCTGCGGTGGCTAACCTGTCTTCATCGTCACCCATTATATCAATCAGCAGAACCATCTTTGGTAACTCGCGACGAGATGCCTTGGTGCTGTAATTAACCGCTTTTATATAGCGTTCATCCAGATGTTCGAGCCCCGACAGAATCAGGTCACTGTGTTTTTCCAGATAATCCTTGGTCTCGACGATTGCCGGTATAGCCTTGCGCAACTCTTTGCCAAAAAACTCGAGACAGACCGTGCGGCTATATGCGGGCATCCTGTGCAGGATAAAAACTGCCGATGTAATCAGGCCGTCACAGCCTTCTTTCTGTACCCCGGGTAAGCCACCCAGAAACTTGTCCGTCACGTCCTTGCCCAGGCCCTGCTTGCGAAACAATCTGCCCGGCATTTCAATCAACCCGGGATTACCCAGGGGTGTTTTGCCATTGGGCTGAAAACGTGTAACCTTGAACTGCACCTTGTCCTGCAGATGAATCTTGCCCAGATTATGGTTCAGGCGCTCTACTTCCAGCCAGTTGGCATCCGGCATCACCATCCGCCATGATACGAGGTTATCGAGCGTGGTTCCCCAGAGTACGGCCTTCTTGCCACCGGCATTCATCGAAATATTGCCACCAATCGTGCAGGCATCCTGGGAGGTCGGGTCAACCGCAAATGCCAGGCCCTGTTTTTCTGCGGCCTCCGAAACACGACGGGTGACTACACCGGCACCGGCACGTATGACAGGGACTTCGTCTTCGACACCGGGCAAACGTAACATCTGCACATCACCGAGTGACTCCAGTTTCTCGGTATTGATAACAGCAGAATTTTCCTTGAGCGGCACCGCACCACCGGTATACCCTGTCCCTCCACCACGCGGGATAACAGACAGGCCCAGGCTGAAACAGGTAGCAACCACGCCGGCTATTTCCTCTTCCGTATCAGGGCTGATCACAACAAACGGATAGGCGACACGCCAGTCTGATGCATCGGTCACATGAGAGACCCGCGCCAGTCCACTGAAATCAATATTGTCCTTGCGTGTCACCTTAAGAAGATCTCTGAGTGTTCTTTTGCGCAAATCAGCCTGTTGTGGAAAACACTGTTCAAATTTTTCAACCGCATCCCTGGCCGCACGCGCAAGACCCAACACCCGCTCATCTCTTGCCGCCCGGGAAATGATCTGGTCAATCCGGTGTTGCAGGGCACGCGTCAGGGATAACAGGCGTTTCGGATTGACCAGCAAATCATCCTGCAAAAATGGATTTCGAACAACCACCCACATATCACCCAACACCTCAAATAACATGCGTGCAGACTGACCGGTCTGGCGTGTACTGCGAAGTGTATTGATCACATCCCACATCTCTTCGCCAAGAAAACGAATAACAATTTCCCGGTCGGAAAAAGATGTGTAGTTGTACGGGATTTCGCGTATGCGGGTCATTGTTTGCAGAAATGTCCTGATTCAAAAAACAATTTTAGCGCAAAGATCAGATAAAGGGTATAAGACGCAAGGGAAAAGGGGAAAGGTACAAGGT
>DRJK01000149.1 GCA_011052215.1 Gammaproteobacteria bacterium | reverse complement strand
TCTCACTGCTAATATCCCGTTAACTTTTGAAGCGAGCATCGATGTGAGGACATGCAACCGGCATAGCCAGATAAAGACCGTCTGCCGCAGGGATGTGGCAGCCGAGCGGCCAGGGATGGCATCTTTTGCGTGTCTTGATCTGGCTATGCCGGTTTCATGTCCGCAATGCCCTGTTTAACTCAAAATGGTCTTGCCGTTTACGTTTCAAGTCTATTTATTATAACGGGACTGCAGTGATCTGTTTTATATTATTTTTTCAGATAATTTTCTCATTTTCTCATTAACGAGAACCCCAGATTTTCGCCACAGCCCGATCTGTGCCGATTAGTCCAATCAGTAAGCACATTATGCCACCACCGCCAAATATCAACACCGGTAACAGATAACCGGCATCTTCCCCTTGTGCAAAGAAAAATACCAGTGTAGCCAGGCCGGAAAACAGGCAGCCCATAAAAATCAGAATAGTTCGATGCGAAGATTTATAGACAAAAGGATCAGAGCCGGACTCGAAGATACTCAGGATTGGAGAGAACAAGGTTCGTAATTTCTTTTTCACTGATATGTTAACTCCGGATATGCCGATGCCATGCCATAAACCCGTCCCCTTGTATCGGATAGTCTGAGTATACTATCAAATGTCCCCTGACAGTGTTCGTATACGATACGTGACCATAACAACTAAAGGGAGTCAGGGCCCCTTTAAAGGACGTCACAGCCCATTCCTTAACCCCGTGACAGCTTTTCTTATGGTGGAATGGTATACACGCTTCCATGTATGTATCCCCTTATTCGGCAGCTTACTATACAGAATCCACAAGCATATCTTAATTTTATAATAAAAGAAGTTTCTAATTTTAAGTTTTTTATCTGGATTATTTTCTGGTCAGGGTTTAACCTTGATCGAGACTTGCCAGTGACAATAAGAGCAAGCAATCTGTTTGTTGGTTTGAATTTACGAGAATGACGCTGAGCAGTCACTCAGGAAATGACCATTATTTAAAGTAGAATACTAAAGAGAGGAGTAGTATATGAATTTAAAAAAATTATTGAGAGGCTCTGCAGTGTTGCTGCTGTCGGGAGGATTGATAGTAGGGTGTGCCACAGAATCACCGAAAAAGTCGGGAGCTTCGTCAGCGGCGTTACAGGCCATCTCGGCGGCCAGGGCTGCCAACAAAAAGGCAAAGGCTTCGGGTTTTGAGTGGAGGGATACAGGCAAGTTTATCAAAAAGGCCAGGGCCGCTGCTAAAAAAGGTAAAAATGCCAAAGCGATCAAGTTGGCCAACAAGGCAAAGGGCCAGGCCGTGATGGCAGTCAAGCAAGCTCAGTTTGAGAAGACAATGGATCGTTCACTAAGATAAGAAAACGGGAAAACAGGGGCCAGAGAACAATTATTATTAATATTGGCGGGAATTGTTCTCTGGCCCGAACGGTACTTAGCAAAGCGTTACCTTCCCATTTCTCCATCTCATTCATCCGGTACAGGCCGGAATCCGGAAATGATAATACCGGGCAAGTCTTGATCCCGCGCCGGGATGAAAGTGGTATGCGGCTTAAGAAAGTACCATGCCTCCCTGACCCCTGTTATTGATTGTTCAGGAGGGTAAAAATTCGATCGGGTAGGTTGTGACCATAACATCGACTTTTTTCTTGCCGAAGCGGAACAGTTTTACACGGGCAACCAGTTTTCGTTCCAGTTTCGGGTTGTTTAATTCACTGGATACGATGGTGCATTGGGTTACCCTGCCGGAGGGTGCAATGGTAAGTTTCAGTACGACCTTGCCTTGTAGTGACGGGTCCCTGCGTAATGCGCGGTTGTAGATGGTATAGATTGCGCCCTTGTTTTTGTCGAATACCAGTTGCAAATTCTCGATTGAACGGGAGGCCTTGCGGCTGCCACCGGATCGTTTGACGCGAGACGAACTTCTTTTCAGTTTGCTTTTGACCCGTGTCACACTGCGGCTGGCGAGGTTGCTGCCACCGGTATCACGACTGAGGCGTGAGGTGTTGATGCCACCACTGCCGGACGTTGCATTGGCAGTAATGATATTGCGCGTCGTTTTTCTGGCCTCATTGCCGCCCTTTTGCAGGTTCCTGTTTTTCAGTACCTCATCGGATATGCTGGTTCGCAGGTCGGCGAGATCATCCTGGAAGGCAAGCAGACCGGCTTTTTCGGCAACCTTGCGCGCGCGGTCAGGATCGACGGGCCGGGGTTTTTTCCTGACGATCTTTTCCTTCCTCGGTGTCGCCTTTTTCTTTTTGACGACTTTCTTTTTCACCGGTTTTTTCTTCACAACCTTGACTGGAGGAGGGGGCGGCGGTGTTTTCTTTTCCAGGATCAGCTTGGCAAAACGGGGCGGCAGTTCCTCTGCCTTTTTTCTATCCGGTTTTTCGACCGTTAAAAACGGAACCAGTATCGCTAAGATCGTGGTGATGGCCAAGATGACAAGCAGAATTTTACGGAAGCGTTGACTCTCTTCCGGGTAGAGAGTCCAGGGTAATTCGACTGCCCTATCCAGTGCCAGGTTCATTTACCATCCTTCCCTGAACCTGCCTGGTTCACCGCCAGAGACAGCTTGGTGTAACTGGATTTGGCACAGGTCACCATTATTTTCTTTAACAAACGGTAGGGGATTTCCCGGTCACCCATGATGGTGATTTCACCTGCAAATTTCTGGCCGGGGTAGGACTGGATAGACTTGCTGGCCTGATATTCCAGTTCCTGTTTCAGCAGTGGAATAATCGGCAGAGAGTTATTGATGACATTACCAACCGACGCGACCTTGCGGCCCTTGACGATAATATCTTCGCTGTTGACCATGATAACCAGTGTTTCTTTCGGTTTCTTCTCGGCAGTCGATTCAGGCAGCCTGATACTCTTGTTGTTCTGTAATTCTTCTACGTCTGATGAGCTGACCAGCAGGAAGAACACCAGTATCGTGAATATATCCATCAATGAAACCATGTTAAAACCCATGGTTCCCTTTTTACGC
Organism: Gammaproteobacteria bacterium; assembly: GCA_011052215.1. GTDB lineage: Bacteria > Pseudomonadota > Gammaproteobacteria > JAADHQ01 > JAADHQ01 > JAADHQ01. Next base: position 24,374 of record DRJK01000149.1, on the reverse strand, counting down.
TTGTGATGACGCGACATGCGTCTTGCGCGACGGGACATTTTCATGGGTGGCAGCCTGCCTTTTTCCGGGCCGGGTTCAGGGGAGGGGCATCACCAATGGCAATATTCGGAAACAGCTCGGCGTCGACGACCGACAGAACATGTGTTTGTTTAACAGATCGGACGGAGTCCATGATATGGACCAGCACGTCATAGGTAGTATTGGCTTCCGAGAGCAGGGTAATATTTTTCTTGTCGGGAATACGCAGTTTGATCTGCTGTATCAGTTCGGATAATGCCTTGTAATCATAGCCACCTTCACTGGCCTTGATGCAGCGTATCCTGCCGGCCTCACGTGTGCTGACATCGAGGTAGTCGTCACGGATAAGTATCTCCAGGTGCATCTCTTTTTTCAGGTTGTTCATTGCGGGGTTGCTGCCTTCCGGCAGGTTCAGTTGCAGGATAGTAATGCGTGAGAACACCGCTGTAATCAGCAGGAACGGAACCAGGATAACCATCAGGTTCATAAAGGCCGTAATATTCAATTCCGGCGGGGTGTTGTCCCGGTAACGGTTATATCTGTTCATTATTTCTTGTCGGCCCTTTCCTTGACTTCCTGCACGGCATTCATGAATTTAACCGATGCCATTTCCAGGCTATCGACCACTTCGGTGGTCTTGGTCTGCAGGATTGTATAGACCAGCAACATCGGGATGGCCGACATCAGACCAAATGCGGTGGTGTTCATCGCAACCGAGATACTGGATGACAGCAGGCTGGCCTTGTCAGCAGGGTCGGCATTGGATACCGCAGTAAAAGCGGCGATCAAACCCATGATGGTGCCCAGCAGACCAAGCAACGTGGCAATGTTGGCCAGTGTGGCCAGGTAGTGGGTACGTTTTTCCAGCCTGGGAATGACCTCCATCAGGCCCTCTTCCAGTGCCGTTTCCAGGTCATCACGTCGGCGCGCTATCTTGATGCGGTCCATACCGTAGGACAGTATCTTGCATATGGCCGATCTGGATTTGTTGATAATGGTATTGGCCTGGTCGAAGCGACCTGCCTTGATCATCGGCATGATCTGTTTCCAGACCATTTTGTTGGTGGTTTTGGCCATGGTCAGGTAGATGTAACGTTCGATGGCAATAGCGATCCCAAGGGCGAATACAATCAGGATGGGGTACATGAATATGCCTCCGTCCTGAAAGAAACTGACTGTTGCACTATAGGTATCCATAATGTTCTCCTTAGCTTTGATCCAGGTTTCAGCCCGGGTTCATCTTACTCAGTGTATTGTAGAAACTTGTAATACCGTGTTCTGATAACGGTTTATCAGAATGGGTAAATTTATTGTCTATTTTGTTGATTTTGCCTGTTTTTGTTCCGCCATCAGCTGCTCATGATAGCGGATAGTCCGGTTCATCACATCCCGTTCGATCGGTGCCAGGGCTTCATTAATCAGTGAATTGACCGGCCTGCCCAACTCACTCATATAGGGTTTTTTCCACGGTGCGATATACAGGATTTTGGGCAGTTCACGGTTACCGATGATGGATGTCCCTTCAAGGTCAACACGGTCCTCTGCCCGTACCGGTAAAGACATTAACAGGGCCAGTAATATGACAGTTGATTTATTCATGAGCAAACCTCTTCCATTATTTCGACCTTCTGGCGCGACGCTTAAGGCCGATGATCCAGTTTTTTACCGTCATGTCCTTTTCAGACTGAAGGGACTGAAATGTTTTATAATGGCGTAAGGCAACATCTAACCTGCGTAAATAAACATCGTACAAAATACCCAGATTCAGGTGGGCATTGGCATAATCCGGCTTGTTCTGTATCGCACTGAGGTAGGCATTTTCTGCCTTGGAAAATCGGCCGGCCATGCGGTACAGAATACCCAGATGATTATAGGCAACGGCATTACCGGGATTGACCCTGATGGCCTGCCGGAAGGCCGCCTCGGCCTTTTGCATATCCCCCGTCCTGAAATAAATCAATCCCAGGTTGGTATGGCTACCGGACAAGTCAGGGTAGGCCCTGGCCATATCGGTCAGGATGTTGATGGCCTGTTCATCGTTGCTCTGATCAATGGCATGCAGGGCCCGTTTAAAGACGGCCTGTACACGCGGGTCTACCTTGCTGGTTGCGGTTTTACCTTTATCTGTCGCCGAGTCTGATTTTTCAGAGACCCTGGCAATCGGCCCCGTGCTGCAACCCTGAATTATCAGCATGACAGTCACCAGGAGGTATGTTATCAGTCTACCGTATGTCATGACTGGATGCCTCGCTTCGTTCCTGTTTCAGGTACTGGTTGGGGTTCAGTTTGCCCAGCACCTTGATACTCTTTTTAACCCATTTGTCATAAATGCCCTGTACGGTGCGGCTGGCATTGGTATCATGTATCTTGATGGCCTTTTCCTCAAACGGGAAGGCCTGTTCTTCAAGCAGAATTTCGTATTGTTCCAGTTCATCTTTTTTCAGTTTTCGCGGGCGTTGTGATTTAATCAGATCCTTGCTGAACTGGTTATAGATTTCTCCAATACGGTAGGTGGCCGCAGTGGTAAATGCTGAAACCTTGTATCTGGCAATGTTCTCATAAGCCTTAAGGGCCTTTTTCATACTTTTCTTTTTACGTTTCAGGCTGCGCCTCAATGGCACGGTCAGACGTATTCTTTTGAAGGCTGTATATTTTGGTTCAGCCAGGATATAGGCAGCACTGGCACCGAGGTAGCGTGTTCTGGCAGTACGCTGACGGCCACCTTTTTTTTCATTTAATACGATATTATGCAACCAGTTTTTATATTTTTTGCGTTTGCCCGTTTTTTTGTATATCCCGGCAATATGGTTTCTTGCCTCCATGGCCCTTTCAAATGGCCTCGGAAATTTTTTGTAATAATTGATGTAGGCACTGATGGCCCTGGCAGTGTTGTCGGCTTTTTCATAAAGTTCGGCGGCCTGCCAGCGTGATTCCCTGGCGATTTTCGGGTTCTTGCTGCTATTGGCAATACGCTCCATCTCCGCTGCGGCCCTGCCGTGCTGTTTGCTGTTAAGGTAAACCAGTGCCAGTTTGCCTGGAATAGTTTTTGCCAGAGTGTGTTTTGGATATCGACGTCGGAAATTCTCCAGTACCCGGGCTGCCTGTTTCCAGTCTTTCAGAATAATCAGGCTGATGGCCGCATCATATTCAGCCATGGGCCTGACCTTGGACCTGGGTGACACCACACCAAGGCGCATAAAGTGTCTAACGGCTTCGCGGTAATTGTTGTTATCACGGCTCTGTTCACCCTGCTTGTAGATCGTGGCAATCATGCGCTCGTGTACCTGCGCATATTTTTTTTCCTTACGGGATGTCAGGCGCAGAACCTGTATATAGCCCTGTTCTGCCTGTGCGTATTGTCTGTTTTCAAACTGGCTGTGCGCTATCACAGTCCAGGCTGTACGGCGTAAATTCTTTTTCACCGGTGGTTGCATATCAATCACACGGCGTGCAATTTTCTCGGCCCGATCCAGTTGTTTTCTTCTGAACAGGTCTTCGGCTACCGATGTCAGTACACCGGCTACATTTTTGTCTGTCGGGAAGGTGTCAGCAAAGCGTATGCCGGCTTCGATAGTACGTGCATGGAAGCGTTCACGGTTGCTTTTACCCGGTTTTTTCTCATAATTTTTCATTGCCAACAGGGAGGCATAGGCGGCTTCCACCTGCCCGGGGTGCGTGCCGTAATGATACGCAGTCTTTTCATACTCGTTGGCCGCCGTCAGGTAATCACCGGATTCAAACAATAGTTCTGCCAGCAGGAAATTCATCAGAGGTGTTTTCGGATCCTTCGGGAACGAGTCCACAAACAGGCGGTACCAACGGGCGGCATGCTGGTATAAAGCAGATTTTTTCTGTTTTTGTGCCTGGGCATGATAATACCTGGCCAGGTCCTCCAGGTGTGTCCTCAATAACCTGGCGATGCGTTCCTTGTCCTTGTCGGATTGTACCTGCCAGTAGCGACTGTTTTTATTGTATCGTTCGGCAAACTCTTCCTTGGCCTTCAGAGTCAGTGACAGGAAGCCGCCTTTTTTGTAGGCATTGATAACCTCAGACTGGAAATCCGGCGCAAGACGGTGCCCCGGCTGAATGCGTACAAAGGCATTATAGGTGTCGGCGGCATCACGTATACGTTCCTGTTTCATATACAGGTTGCCGAGGTTTCTGTAGACCTGGTATTCATAAGGCCGATGTCCATAAGACTTGAAGAACTCGCCAATGCTGCGAGCACCATCAAGGTAGGAGAAACTGAGGCTGATGACGCGGAAGGTATCCTGCATCAACTCTTTTTCACCGCGGCTGAGGTAGGCTATTTCCTCCTCGATCTTGCCAGTGTCCTTGTCGGTAAATTTAATATCAAGTAGCCTGAAAAATGAAGTCAATGCATTTTCAAACCGGCTTCGTTTAAATTCCGACCAGCCATGTTTGTATAATGCACGCAGGTAAAATGGTGTTTCCCTGCCGCCTTTCAGGACAGCGGCATAGGCGGCGTATGCCTTTTTATATTTGCGTAGTACGAAGAGTATTTCACCCCTCCGAAACTGGACCTCAACCAGGTATTTTGAGCCGGGATACTGGCCGATCATTCGATCAAATACACCCAGGGCCTTCTCTATTTCCCCGCTTTGTTCATAAACCCTGGCAAGCTGGTACAGTACGCCATCGTTATCGGGGTAGTCGGGGTGTTTGTCGAGCATCGACGTGTACAGTTTAACCACTTTTTCGTAGTCAGCGGGTCTGGTTGATTTCTCATTTGCGCCACCGCTATACCGGGCCGCTCTTTCCTCCAGGTCTTCCAGTTCCAGGTCGGCGATACGACGCATGGCTTCAGCATGGTAGCGGTTTTGCTGTGCGCTATTGAGGAATTTACGATAGCTCTGCACGGCCTGTTTACGTGTTGAGTCAAGCGTACCGCCTTTCTCAATGGTGATCGGCTTGTTTTCTATACTGGCAATGGTGGCCGGTTCAGGTTTGTAGTCATCCCGGAAAAATGAGCAACCCGAAGCGAGCAGGGCCATGCAAATATAACAAGGCCACTTCACGGCTGTTCTTCCTTGTCAGGATGTGATGCCTTGTCCTGGATTTGTGCAACCGAAAATTGCGCATGTGTCAGGTAAGAGTCGATCCGATCCTGTTGCCGTCTGAGTTCATATACAGCCAGTGATTCAATCAGTTTTTCCTGTTTGGTCAGCGTGGTATTGGCCTGCTTCAACAGGGCATCGATATGTTTTCGCAGGTTAGCTATACGAGACCCGTACCCCTCAAATCGCAGCGGGGCATTTTTTTCAACGGACAAGATACCTTTTGAGTATGATTCATATATTTCCAGCGCCGCATCGAGTTGTTTCAGGTCTTTTTTCAGTTGCCAGGTGCGTGGCCCGTATTCATTGGCAATATTCCATTTTATAACACCACGTAATAATCTGTATTTATCCTCTGCCGCTTTCATGTTGTGACGGGGCGTCAGCTCGCCGAGTAGTTTGCCGACTTTATCGAGCTTGTACAAATACTGCTTTTCAACGGTGTTTGCCAGTGCAGTCAGATCATCTGTCAGAATGATACGTTTATATTCCCCGGCGTAGAGGTCGCGCTGTTTTTTCAGGTTGCCATTCTTGATGCGTTCAGTGTTTTTCCGGATGACAGGCAAGCGTTCGGAGTAGGCAGTACTTCGTGTGTTCAGCATGGTGTTGTATGCTTCAATATTTTTCGACCAGGAGTCAAGATTATTTCTGAGTAGAACCAGATCGCGATAGTTTTTCAGTGATTCCTGAAAGGTATTACTTGCCAGCAGGTTGATCAGGTAGTGACTCTCCGGTGTAACGGGTACGTTTTCCATTTCCCAGAACCAGCCCATCTCGTTCTGTGACTGTATTGCCATGATTTGCTGGATGAAAGAACCATTGCTGATATTGATAATGGTGTCTTCAAGCCGGCGGACTTCACCCTCATAGATTTCGATGGCTGTCAGGTAGTGATCAAGGGCGCGGGAATCCTGATTCAATTTTCCCAGTGCGTATGCCGTTGCAAGAAATGATTCCTGCACGGCCGAATCAAGCGGGTTACGTTTATTCAGCTCCAGCCAGGGAAGCAGCGCCTTTCGATATTCCTTTTGCTGATCATAGGCCCAGCCAAGGCCCAATAGTGCCTTGTTGGACAAGTGGCCCTTGAGCCGGACCTTGCGTAGATCCTCGATCGCCTGGGCGGGTTTTTTTTCGAGAATGTATGAGTAACCAAGCGCCAGGTTGGCCTGGTCACGGATGGCCTGCAATTCCTTTCCCGGTGCCTTGAGTCTTCCGATTGACTGGAGTAATTCACGCCCCCGTTCAATATTGTTTTGCTTGATCATCGAGACTGCAAGGTTATAACGGATGTATACAGACCAGATGGATTTATCGTTGGTTTCACTCAGGTAGGAATCTGCCTCGGCATAACGTTTTTGCGCCATCAGGATTTTTGCATATAACAGACGTCTTTCATTCTCCTGTAACCCCGGAAGTGCCCCCTCGATTTTGCCGATGGCCTGTTCTGCTTCGGGGTACAGGGTTCTCTGGTAACGGATCTTGGCCAGATAAAACCAGGCGCGGTTGCGTATGCGCAGGGGAACCTTTTCTGTAATGAGCCGGTTGAAAATTCTGCCGGCTTCACGATGCATGCCAAAAGAAAGATACATGCCCCCCAGCAACAGCTCGGCGTCATCGGTATGGTGTGGTATGGTTTTTCTTTGTTGTGCAACGGTGAGATGAATGATCGCGGAAAAATACTGGCGCTGGAAAAAATAAAAAAGTGTGTTGCCAAAATCGACATCACGTATTTCCCGCAAGACAATTTTTTCAGGTATGGGTTTTACTGCCCCTGCTTGCAGAGGCAGCATTAAGCCCGCAATGCAGACGATGAGGCTGGTTGACAACAAGGACTTCATCGGTTGCCTTCCAGGTTAATTATTCCCATTCCTTGACTTTGAATTCCGGCTGGCGTCTGGATTCGGAATCGACAATCTGTAACTCCAGGTATTTGGCATCCAGTTGTTTCTCAAATGTCAGCGTAGCCCCCCGGCGGTATTCACGGCCGCGAGGGCCTTTGCCGACAAACGTGGCAACCAGCTGATGCTTGCCGGTTTTCAGATTGCCGACATGTAAACGCTGTACGCCACCGCGATGCAGGGCATCGATCTCACGGTCGGTATACAAATAACTGGTGACGACCTTGTCATCTATCTTCAGTTGTACCGAGTCGAGTTTAAAAAATTCACCCACATCGACAGACAGAAAAACAGCAATCTGTGTCGTCGCCGGAAATAACAGTTCCTCTTCGAGAATAAACAGATCCCGGTTCAGGGCCAGCACCTGTTTTTTCAGGTCCTGGATCTGGTTATCCAGTCCACGCATATCGGGCCTGGGTGCAGCACGCTTGCCGGCAGGTTCGGCGGCATAGACCTGACTACACAAAAAAAGCGCAGAAAAGGCGATATTCAGTAAAACTTTCACGTGAATCCTCCCTGGAGTGTCCTGGAATTCAAAAATATGTCTTTTGTAATGTGTGCGAGTCCTGCACTTGATTATAAGTTGTTATCCATTAATGCTATTTATGATAAACGCTTAAGAAAAGATATGCATCTGTTTGTTTTCTTGTCACTTATTGTTAACGACATCAAACTATTATTCTGTTGGGTCAATCACAAATCGGCCAGATTACAGGGTTTTTTACGGGTTTTTTCAGCCGGGTTGTGTTATTGCTATAAGGTCCGGATATATTGTAAATATCATTGCTGCTCTGTTAACTTTATGAAGCGCGTATAAATGTGAGTACATAAAACCGGTATCGCCAAATCAAGACACGCAAAACATGCCGTCCATGGCGGCTCGGCTGCCGCATCCGTGCGGCAGACGGTCTTTATTTGGCGATACCGGTTTTATGTCCGCAGTATTCAATTTAACTCAAAACCTGCCTGCCGCTTATGTTTCAGCCACATTCGTTACAGCTTAACGGGCCAGCAGTGTGTAAATATTTGTAAAATATAGAGATTATTATTTTTTGCCCTGATTGCCCCTTGCAAGCAATCCCGAGGAGTATATCAACTTGTTTTGCTGGTCAATCAGTACGGCCTCGATTCCTGGCAGGCGGTTGATCAGGGCCATGCCTTTTACCGGACCCAGCACAAAGACGCTGGTAGACAGGGCGTCCGTGGTCGTGGCATCGGGGCCAATAACCGTGACACTTCGAAGCTGTTTGGCTGACCTGCCTGTTTTCGGGTTAAGTATATGGTGGTAATGTTCGCCATCCTTGATGAAATATCGTTCATAGTCACCGGAGGTTGACAGCGCCGAGTCCACCAGCGGAATCATTCCCTTGACCGAACGGGCCTTGCGGGGGTCACGAATACCAATGATCCACGGACGACCACGCTTGTCACCAATAATCCGGCTGTCGCCACCAGCGGTGACGATCGCATTTTGTATCCCCATGTTTTTTAATAATTTTATAGAACGATCGACGGCATAACCCTTTGCTATTCCACCCAGGTCGATAAAAACGCCCTTTAACGCGTAGCTGATAGTGTGATTTTTCTGGTTCAGATAAATATGTTTATAGTTGATTTTATTGATATTTTTATTGATCTGGCTGTTGGTCGGGTATATTCTGTTTCGATAATTATAGAAACGGCCGACACTGGCGTAGGTGATATCGAAGGCGCCATGGGTCAATGTTGAGAAATACAGGGATTTTTCAATCAACTCGAACAGTTCCTGATTAATACCGACGGGGTGGTTGGCCGCCTCGCGATTAATTTGTGACAGCATACTGGTAGTCTTGTAGGGTGACATCATCGAATCTATTCTACGCATTTCCCCCATTACCCGATTGATCGCCAGTTTGGCCCTGCCCTTATCTGTATGCCACAGTTCGACGCGAATGATGGTACCCATAATTGCCTGTTCATCCTTGAACCAGTCGGCCTGACTGTATGAACAGACCAATAGCATGTACAGTAGGAAACCTGCACGAAGCAGGGGTGTCCAGGTAAATTGATGACGTTTCATGATGTGTAGAATATCGTCAATCTGCAACGGGCGCACGATTTGATTGTCAGATGAAAATGTACCAGGGCGGGAATGAAGTAAATTGAGTATATGACAACGAGTAAAAAGATATGAATTGGTGGGGCAAATTGGTGGGTGGTGCCTTCGGGTTTATGGTTGGCGGACCAATCGGTGCTGTGCTGGGTGCGGCCCTCGGCCATCAGTTCGACCATGGCCTGACAGGTGTGATGAGTGATGAAACCCTCGGTGTGGGTGCGACCGAGCGTGTGCAGACGGCATTTTTTACATCAACATTCTCCATTATGGGTCACCTGGCCAAGGCCGATGGCAGGGTATCTGAAGATGAAATCCACATGGCGCGGCATGTCATGGATCAGATGCACCTGTCAAATGACCAGAAAAAGGCTGCGATGCTGCTCTTTAATGAAGGCAAACAGGATGATTTTCCTTTCAATGATGTGCTGGAACAGTTTCGTCAGGAATGTGCGCGCAGAACCAGCCTGGTGCAGATGTTTCTCGAGATCATGATAGGCACGGCGATGGCCGATGGCGTGCTGCACGAACAAGAGAAAATATTGTTGTACCGGATCAGTGATCATCTGCATTTTCCACGAAAGCTTTTTGACCGCCTGCTTTCCATGGTGCAAGGCCAGCAGCAATATGCAGGCAGCGCGCAAGGTGCCGGCAGGGTTACACTGAAGGATGCCTATGCCGTATTGGGGATAGACAAAAAAGCCACCGATGCCGAGGTGAAGAAGGCCTATCGTCGCCTGATGAGTCAACACCATCCCGACAAGCTGGTATCAAAGGGCCTGCCGGAAGAAATGATAACCATCGCCAAGGAAAAGACCCAGGAGATCCGGTCTGCCTACGAGGATGTCAAGAAAGCGCGCGGCATGCGTTAGCCCGCATTTCTCATCACCGTTCTACTGCGACGGCCCAATGGCACGCCCTGCTTGACTTTCACTTGGTCGGGCTGCTCGACATAGTGTCGACTATGCCTGCGCGGCCCTCGGTCGCGAAAGTCAATCATGCCGCACCCTTGAACCGTCTCGCTACGGTCGGTGGTGAGAAATGCGGACCAGGCGGATTATCAGGCCAGGTATCGACCACCGCCGGCAATAAGTGATACAGCCAGACCCAGAATGGTATTGATGCCAATCAGCATACGAATTTGTGCCAGTTTGCTACCGCCGGTTGGCCAGTCTTCATTTTCGACCGCCTGCTTCAGACGTTTGTAGGGCGCGAAGAATACGTGCAGGAATATCAGCATCATGATGATCCCTGTACCATTCATGACATGAATGTATGAGGGCGCGGTGCCCATACCACCAAACACATTGAATACCATCCAGTAACCGGTTGCCAGTAACAGGATGATGCAAATCCATACCCATGGAAAGAATTTTGAAAACACTCCGACCCAGAGTCGCAGACGTACAGGCGGCTCAAGTATACTGGCAGCGACGGGACGTAATGCCATATAGGCAAAAAACATTCCGCCTACCCAGATAATGGCAGACAGCAGGTGAAGGGCAAGCATGATAGAGTTTGTCACGAAGATTTCCTTTTATTGTGGTTTCTTGATCCTTAGGGTTTTGTTAAGCCACCCGCGTATGCGCTTTACCAGCTCATCGCCCTGGTGACTGTAGTTTTGATTGGCACCGGTTATTTCAAGTTGTCTGTACTGTCCCTGGTCCTGCTCATTACTTTTCTGCATGCGTTCCCTTGCAGCCCTTTTGATCCGGGCCGGATCAAGCCCGCCGATTATATCCAGTACCGGGGCTTTTATTTTCAGTAGATCGGCGTTGCTGTCGAGCCCTGAATCCTTGTTGTCGTCCGCCATGGAAATCAGGATTAATGCATCGATGGCGGGGTCAGGTGTTTTGCTGAGCCAGTCAACGGCCATTTGCGCACCCAGTCCATAACCGATCAGAACTATCTTGTCAGCTTTCTTTTCTTTCAACAACCCCTGTGCCGCAAGGATATATGCAGTCGATTGTTCAAGCAGTTTTGTATAGTCTTTTTTGGTGGCTTTCTCACCGGGTTCAGGCAATTGGGCAGACAATGTAGACCAGCCGTAGCGTGGCAGGTTTTGCCGAAGGGGCTTGATAACATATCTCCAGTCGGGATTTTGCCTGATTCCGTGCAGGATCAGGATATAACCCTTTGGGGATCTTGTGACCTGCCCGGTGAGTATGGCAAAAAAATCCTTACCTGAAGCATTCAGTTTTTCAAGTTTTCCGGGCGGGGACTGTTTTTCTATTTTTGTGGCCCAGGCGGGTTTGTCTTGTGCAGCAATAACCGGGCCTGTCATGGATACTATATATAGCATACCAACCAAAACAGGCAGGCGGGGGATAATAGAATTCAATGTTCTGTTTGCAACAAATTTCATCATGGATATCATAGTGGATAAACATGGCCGTTTAAATCCATTCCTGTAAATTATCGAGGTGGTTATATTCGGGTGACATATATTCATAAGCATTTGAATAAAAATAAGAATTACCTGGTTTAAGGGCAGGGTATAGTGCCTGTTAACCCTCGAATTCCAGGGACAATAGCGGAGGATAGCTGCAAAATAATGGCCAATAGGGTAAAGTGCGCAATCCGGTTTTGCTGGAAACAAAAAAAATTTCAGGAAAAAACAGTGAGGTTTTAACATGGCTACTGATAATTTGATTGCCCCTTCCATCCTTTCGGCAGATTTTGCACGCCTGGGTGAGGAAGTGGATAACGTGCTGGCAGCAGGTGCAGATATTGTTCATTTCGATGTAATGGATAATCATTATGTCCCTAATCTGACCATTGGTCCATTGGTTTGCGATGCATTACGCAGTCATGGTGTGACGGCTGACATTGATGTCCACCTGATGGTCAAGCCGGTTGATCGTATTATCCCTGATTTTGCCAGGGCGGGTGCCAGTTACATTACCTTTCACCCGGAGGCCTCCGGGCATATAGATCGCAGCCTGCAACTGATAAAGGAAGAGGGTTGCAAGTCAGGCCTGGTTTTCAATCCGGCCACCCCGATGGATTGCCTGAAATATGTCATCGACAAAGTGGACATGATTTTATTGATGTCGGTTAACCCCGGCTTTGGTGGTCAGAGCTTTATTCCCGCCACACTGGATAAATTACGTGAGGCCCGCAAAATTATTGAAGACAGTGGGCTGGACATACGCCTGGAAGTTGATGGCGGTGTCAAGGTGGACAATATTCGCGAGATCAAGGAAGCAGGGGCCGATACCTTTGTTGCCGGTTCTGCTATTTTCGGTGCCAGGAATGACGGTGATGCTAATGCCTATGACACGGTAATTGGCGCCATGCGTGCCGAACTGGCCAAGGCCGGTTAAAAAATACGGCCCGGGGCAAAAAGTATGTGGAGGAGCTTTATTGCAATAACCCTGCGTTCTTTGTGCCCTCGTGCTGAATGTCAGTGACAGATTATGAACCTGAAAAAACCTGAGATGATACTGATCGATGTTGATGGCACACTGGTCGACAGCGTGCCGGATCTTGCCTGGTGTGTTGACGAAATGATGAAGCAAATTGGCATGCCGGTGTGTGGTGAAGCAAAGGTGCGTGAGTGGGTAGGAAATGGTGTTGAACGACTGGTCCGGCGTGCCCTGGCAGGGCAGTTGGACGGTGAGCCGGATGAAGCCCTGTTCGACAAGGCCTATCCGGTTTTTCTTGCGTTATATTCAGAAAATACCTGTAAGCGCAGTTGTCTGTATCCTGGTGTACAGGAAGGATTAAACTGGATGAAACAAGCGGGCTTCAAGCTGGGTTGTGTGACCAACAAGGCGGCCTGTTTTACCGAACCGCTGCTGAAAGAGCTGGGCTTGTTTGACAACTTTTCCATCGTTATCAGTGGCGATACCCTGGAGAAGAAAAAGCCGGACCCGCAGCCCCTGCTGCATGCGGCAGAATTCTTTGGCGTCAGTGCGGAAAATGCGCTAATGTTAGGGGACTCGGTCAGTGATGTGAAGGCAGCACGGGCCGCCGGTTTCCGGATTATATGCATGAGCTACGGCTATAATCATGGAGTCGACATCCGCGAAGCTAATCCGGATGCCGTTATCGACAGCATGGCAGAATTGCCATCACTTCTGGGCTAACAGTGGTATGGTTGTTACAGACGGACAAAAAATCAGGAAGGTACAGATCAACACGCGTTGGTGAAGCGGGTTGCTGGCACGTTTAGGCGTGCGACCCTGTAGTTTTTTCTTTATTCTTTTGTACCGGGCGTAATGACATGAACAGCGAACTTTTTTCCAAACTGGCAGGGCAGGGCTATAACCGTATTCCGGTTATGCGCGAAGTTCTGGCCGATCTCGATACCCCGTTAAGTATTTATCTGAAACTGGCCGCCGGGCCTTACTCCTATTTATTTGAATCCGTACAGGGCGGTGAAAAATGGGGGCGATACTCCATTATCGGTTTACCATGCCGGACCATTGTAAAGGTCTGCGGGTTTGATGTCGAAGTGAGCGAAGATGGCCGCGTGGTCGAAAAACAGACAGTAGATGACCCACTCACATGGATAGAGGAATTTCAGGCGCGTTTCAATGTTGCCGAGGTTGAGAACCTGCCGCGATTCAATGGCGGGCTGGTCGGTTACTTTGGTTATGACACGATACGCTATATTGAACCGAAGTTGCGCGAATGTCCAAATCCGGAAACACTGCAAACGCCGGATATCCTGCTAATGGTATCCGAAGAGATTATCGTGTTCGATAATCTTGCCGGTAAACTTTATCTCATAGTCCATGCCGATCCGTCACAAGACGGGGCGCTGGGCAAGGCACAGTCAAGGCTGTCCGGGCTGGTACAGCGATTACGCAAAACCGTACCCTCATATACCGTCAGCAGCAAGACACGAAAGGTTCACGAAGATGATTTTGTGTCAGGTTTTACAAAGCAAGGGTTCGAACAGGCGGTTGAGCGGGCAAGGGAATATATTGTTGAAGGCGATGTTATGCAAGTGGTGTTATCGCAACGCATGTCGATTCCGTTCCAGGCGCCGCCACTGAACCTGTATCGTTCATTACGCAGCCTGAACCCGTCACCTTATATGTATTATCTTGATCTGGAAGATTTTCAGATTGTCGGCTCATCACCGGAAATACTGACACGTCTCGAGGATAATGAGGTCACCGTCCGCCCGATTGCGGGCACACGCCCGCGTGGTGAAACGGAAGAGGCCGACAAGGCATGGGAAGAAGAACTGCTGGCGGATCCGAAGGAACGCGCCGAACACCTGATGCTGATCGATCTGGGTCGCAATGATGCCGGGCGCGTCAGCGAGATTGGCAGTGTCAAATTGACAGAGAACATGATTATAGAGCGCTATTCCCACGTCATGCACATCGTTTCCAATGTAACCGGCCAGTTAAAGGAAGGCATGTCCGCCATGGATGTTCTTCGTGCAACCTTCCCGGCGGGCACCGTATCCGGCGCACCTAAAATAAGAGCAATGGAAATCATCGATGAACTGGAGCCGGTCAAGCGGGGCATCTATGCAGGTGCCGTAGGTTATTTGTCGTGGAATGGTAATATGGATACCGCCATAGCGATACGAACCGCAGTAATCAGGGACGGTGTGCTCAGCATACAGGCAGGTGCCGGTATTGTGGCCGATTCCGTTCCGGCCTATGAGTGGAAAGAGACAATGAACAAGGGACGCGCCGTGTTTCGTGCCGTTGCCGAGGCGGAAGCCGGGCTGGATACTGTACATAAATAGCCATTATTTAACTGGATATTACCAATGCTTTTAATGATCGACAATTATGATTCATTCACCTATAACCTGGTGCAATACTTTGGTGAGTTGGGTATGGACGTGCATGTCCACCGTAACGACCAGATAACGGTAGCCGAAATGAAGGCGATGGATCCACAATACATCGTGATATCCCCGGGTCCCTGCACGCCCGATGAGGCAGGGGTATCGGTTGAGGCAATAAAGTATTTTTCAGGCAAGGTTCCGTTGCTGGGTGTGTGCCTGGGGCACCAAAGTATCGGTCAGGCCTTTGGTGGCAGAATAGTACACGCCGGTAAAATCATGCATGGCAAGACATCCATGATTCATCATGCCGGTAAAGGTGTGTTTAGCGGGCTCAATAATCCTTTTGAGGCAACGCGTTACCATTCATTGGTGATCGAAAAGAAAAGTCTGCCGGATTGCCTTGAAGTGACCGCCTGGACAGAAAATGATAAAGGCGAAATAGATGAAATCATGGGTGTGCGACATAAGGATTTAAAAGTGGAAGGGGTGCAATTCCATCCTGAATCCATATTGACCCGGCATGGCCATGATATGCTGAAAAACTTTTTGAATATTCAGTATTCACAAATACCCTGATTACCCTTTGTTCCATCTTTCAGGGAAAGGGTTGCCCTTTATACCCCTTCTTCAGGGAGGGGCCATGGGGTGGTGATATAATAAAGCAGTTATACTGCGACATGACGAATCAATCTCTTGTTGACGGGTATAATAGATTCAGGGTCAATGCCGGGGGTGAACTATGGATATGCAATCAGCGATAAAATCGGTTACTGAAAGAAAAGATCTGTCTAATCAGGAAATGATTGATGTCATGCGCCTGATTATGACCGGTGAGGCAACCCGGTCACAAATTGGCGGCTTCCTGGTGGGCTTGCGCATGAAGGGTGAAACCATCGACGAGATAGCCGCTGCCGCATCGGTGATGCGTGAACTGGCGGCGCAGGTAGATGTTAGTGGCCCATATCTGGTTGACACCTGTGGTACGGGTGGTGATGCATCCGGGACATTCAATATTTCAACGGCCAGTGCATTTGTGGTGGCCGCCGCCGGAGGCAAGGTCGCCAAGCATGGTAACCGTTCCATTACCAGTCAATCCGGTAGTGCCGATGTGCTTGAGGCTGCAGGGGTGAATCTGGAAATCACGCCTGAGCAGGTCGCGCAGTGTGTCAATAAAACGGGTATCGGTTTTATGTTTGCACCCATGCATCACAGTGCCATGAAACATGCGATCGGTCCTCGACGTGAAATGGGTGTGCGCACACTGTTTAATGTCCTCGGGCCGTTAACCAACCCTGCGGGTGCACCAAACCAGGTGTTGGGGGTATTCAGTGATGACATGGTCGAACCACTGGCTAATGTATTAATGAAACTGGGAAGCAATCATGTACTGGTGGTCCACTCCGAAGACGGTATGGATGAAATCAGCATCGGTGCATCGACACACGTTGCCGAATTGAAGGATAGTGAGGTACGTGACTATGTTATAACACCGGAGGAGTTTGGTTTCGAGCGTACCGATATATCCCTGCTTGCGGTTGATAGTGCAAAACAGAGCCTTGAGGTTATCCGTGAAATCTTTAACAACGAGGCAGGCCCGGCACGTGATATAGTTGCAATGAATGCGGGTGCTGCTATTTACGCAGCCGGTCTGGAGGACAGCCTGGGCGATGGCGTTACCATGGCGCTTGAAGTGATTGCCAATGGTGGTGCGCAGCAAAAACTGGACGGGTTGATTGAACTGAGCAACTCTTTTTAACATGGGTAGTCTAAACGCAAAGGTCGCAGGCCACGCTTGCATACCCGTGTGCTTCGTGGCCAAAAGCACGCAAAGGCCGCAAGAAAAACAGGATCGGAATGCCGGATAGCTGGTTTGCGCACCCTGCGATTTTTCAGAATCAGTAATTAATACCAAATGACGAATATGGTAAACATCCCCGACATACTGAACAAAATCATTAGCCGCAAACAGGAAGAGATCATTAATGCCCGCAAAAAGGTGTCATTAAATGAAATCAGGCAACAAGTTGAGTCTGCATTACCTGTGCGTGGATTTGTGAGCAGTATTAAAGACAAAATAAAATCAGGCAATCCTGCCGTTATTGCCGAAATCAAAAAGGCATCACCGAGCAAGGGCGTGTTACGTGAGAATTTTATCCCGGCAGAAATCGCAGCCAGTTATCAACAGGGTGGGGCCTGTTGCCTGTCGGTGCTAACCGATGCCGATTATTTTCAGGGTTCGGCTGAATACCTGAAACAGGCGCGCAGTGGCTGTCAGCTTCCGGTATTGCGCAAGGACTTCATGATAGACCCATACCAGGTGTATGAGGCACGTGCGATGAGCGCCGATTGTATATTGCTTATCGTTGCCTGTCTGGGGGACGCACAGATGAACGAGCTGTCAGATCTGGCCCGGGAGCTGGGCATGGATGTGCTTGTCGAGGTACATGATGCCGAAGAACTGGAGCGGGCCATGGCGTTACCTTTACCCATGGTTGGCATTAATAACCGCAACCTGCACACCTTTGAAACAACACTGCAAACCACGCTGGGTCTGATAAATAAAATCACAGACGAACGCATTGTCGTGACCGAAAGTGGTATCCTGCAAACGGATGATGTGAAACTGATGCGGGATAATAACGTCAATGCATTCCTGGTAGGCGAGGCACTTATGCGCGCGGATGATCCGGGTGAGCGGTTGGCGGAACTGTTTTATTGAACAGGTGATTATTTTCAGGTCTTGATATAGGGTTCGGTTCTGGGGCCGCTTTTGGGGGTTTCCTTTTCAGGGCGCTTGCGTGGTTTTACCCTGACAAGCCTGAAACACAACGACCAGAACATTTCCAGCAACAGGCTGGCGATCATCCCGAATAACAGGCCACAAATAGCGGCATTGGTGTTCAGGGGCAGGTTGGCGGAATAATTATTATAGGTTTCTCGCAGTATTTCCCTGTCACCGGATATAAGGACATGCATGGCCTGTGACCAGAACGAGCCTTCCAGCGCCTGTAACTCCAGATCGAACCTTTTCTTTCGTACCTGATTTTTTCTGATGGGTTCCGCCTCTGCCCTGAAAGTGCCGTCAGGACTGGCCTCATGTTTTTTTATCAATGCATCGATCGAACCCTGGCCATGTCGTGTTGCAATGGTCAGGTATTCCTTGTGTTGCAGGGTGACTTCCTTCTGGGTTGCATCGATCCGCTTTACATACTGATCGACAAAATTGGGTAGTTGTACACCCAGCATCAACGCGGCAGTAAATACCAGTATGGAGATGTAATGATGGATTCTGCTCATTTTTTGTACGATCTGTTCAACATGTCCGTATGGCCCATCAACTTATGGTAGTGAATATCAGCCTTTGACACCAATCATTTTCATAATTAATCAAGAACTAACATTCGTTAGCGTATCTTATTATATAAGAAGATACTAATAATGTGATATTATTCACATCATAAAAAACATACATCACTCAAACTACGAACTGCAATGAACAGGGACCAGGATCATGACTGAAAAGACAGCAGTGACAAATGAAACGGCACCAAAGAAAAAGGCCGTAGCAAAGGTTGTAACACAGGCCGGCAGCGATAGTTTTTATTCTATTCTGGAGGAACTCAGGAAAGACAGGCAGAGCAGGGACAAGCAACTGGATGCCCTGGTCAGTGAGATTCGTCAGGGTTTTACGGCCGTTAATGAAGACAGCGACAAGCGTGAGCAACAGAACACAAAAATCTTCGAGCAGATGGCGTCCGGGTTGACCCGGGCCTTTTCGAGCAGTGAGTCATCAACCCGGCAACGTGATAAACAAAATGACCAGATCCTGTCCAGGTTGAGTGAGTCAATCATGCTGGACCACAAACTGTTGCAGGAAGAGGCCAGCGAACAGGAAAAATTGCAGGAGAAAAAACTGAAGGCCATGACACGTATGCAGGACGACAAGATGCGTACGACACGGTTGATTGCCATACCCAGTATCGCCCTGGCATTTATTGCAATTATCTACATGTTTTATACAGTACATGTTATGGAAAGGGCCATGAGTAGCATGTCCGTGGATATGCTGGCAATGAAAACATCGGTACAGCAAATGTCCGGCACGATGAACGGCATGAGTAAAGACACAAAGACCATTGCGGATAACATGAAAGACATGTCCAGTAACACACAGGCCATGACCCGTGACATGAATGTAATGTCACGCAATGTTTCACCTGCCATGGCAGGTATTCGCACGATGATGCCCTGGAGTCCCTAGCCCGCTATAGTGATAATATCTAAAGGGATCGGGCATGCCTGTTATCGGTTCGAATCATATCAGTCAGCTTGGGAGGCAGGCTGAAAATCAGCTCAACATACTGTTTATAGTGGTGCAGCTGCTGGGCAACAATTCCGGGGTCTTTAAGGGACTTCGATAAAATAAATGCCCCCTGTAGAATGACAATAAATTCATCTGCCAGTGACGGTATATCAACACCACAGGCAGGGCTGTATTTTTCCATGACACCGTTCAGTTTTTTGACCAGGGCTTCACGCCAGCGCTGGAATACCCGGTGAATTATTTCGTTGATCCGGTCGCCGAACATCTGTTGTTCATGGATATAGGATGCCAGCAGGCAACCCGGGTGTGGTGCCTCCAGATTATCAAACAGGTCTTCGTACAGGCCAATCAGGATCAGGACTTGTTGTAAGGGGTCATGACTCAGTTTTTCTGACTTCGCCAGGCACGCATTGAAAAAACCCGTATTAAGATCGGCATATCGCTGTATCAGTTCATCCGCCAGGTCATTCTTGTTGTTGAAGTGGTGAAAGAAGGCCCCCTTGCTCATGCCGAGCCGTTCGATCACGTTATCAATCGATGCACCGGAAAAGCCACGCTCCAGGATCAACACCTGGGCAGTATCGAGAATTCTGACGCGTGTTTCCTGACCTTTTTTAGATATCATGTTGTTCGCGATGAGGTTTATATTACATACCAGATAGTATGTAATATATTTTATATGTCAAGTCTAACATGCCAAATATCAATATAATATGATAAATATTATGTATCTATAGAAATAAATGTAAACATACCTTATGGTATGTATATTCATTATACATGGCACTAATCCGGATACACCAGAGGGTACTTTTAAAATTTACAGAAAAGGACAATCATTCCGGTAATGGCAGCAATAACCAGAAATTGCATGAAAATGGTTTCGAACGACAGGACAAGCACCGCAGACCTGGCTGTTTCAGTCGCGTCAATGACCCTGCCAGAGGTGAGTTGATAAAAACGATTCCCGGATAAAACGGAAAATAGCCCGGTAATTTTGCCAAGGGCCACAGAAATAAGCACAACTATCTGGATCTCGAACAGTAACAGAAGGATATCCAAGCCAACGGCATCAATAAATAATGCGAAATGCACCATCTCTGGATGGAGGGCAAGCAGAAAAAAAATCAGGAATACAATTATTTTTCTCGAATTTTTTATAACGTTGTTGGCCCTCGCTATGATTCAACCGACTAATTATTGCCGATGTGTCTATGAGTTTATATCCGACCAAATGGCATATTCATTTCCATTAGGGTCACTAAAGTGAAAACGGCGGCCACCCGGGAATGAAAAGATTGGCTTGATGATAGTGCCACCCGCGGCTTCAATCCTGGACAATGTCTGCTCCAGATTGTTGCTATAGAATACGACAAGCGCACTGCCATTATCGGTGGAGACCGATAAGTCGGATTTATAAAACCCGCCATTAATTCCTTCATTGGAGAAGGTCGTATATTCAGGTCCGTAGTCAACAAACGACCAGCCAAACACGGTAGTAAAAAAATTCCTGGTTTTTTCAATGTCCCTTGATGGAAATTCTATGTAATTTATTTTTTCGTGTTCATGCATGCCATTATCCTGATTTATGTATAAGCTTCGAGTAAATGTGCCACCAATAATTTCACTCTTGCCAGTTCCCGGGCCTCTTCAAACCTGACGATTAAAAATGATTGGATATGACAACATCTTCCAGTGGTAATTGTCCGGGGCGTGGCCACGCATCCTTTGTCCCCTTGCCGATGGCCACAAACATGGCAATAACATGATCTTCAGGCAGTTTAATAATTTTTGCGACCTTGTCAAAATCAAACCCGTCCATTGGACAGGAGTCATATCCGGATGATTTGGCAGCCAGCATCAAGGTTTGGGCAACAATACCGCAGGACCGCATCGCCTCATCGCGCTGAACCTGGTCCTTGTCACGGTAATATGCATCAATTGCCGGTAGCATAAAATCCTGAACCTCTTTGGCTGTATTTTTCCAGTAACGGAAGGGTTGTTTTTCCCATGCCTTCAGGTCTGCACAAAGAATAATAAACAGGGAAGCGTCAGTCACCTGTGCCTGGTCCCACGCGGCAGCCCGTATTTCCTGCCTTAATGCAGGTTCGCGCACTACAACAAAGCGCCAGTTTTGAATATTAAAGGCCGTCGGTGACAAGACAGCCAGTGACAACAGTTTCGTGATTTCTTCATTCGTCATTTGATGTTCAGGGTCAAAGTGTTTGACTGCCCGGCGTTTTTCTATCGCTTCTTGTGTAATCATGTTCGGTTCCATTCTTCAGGTAATTGTAGACAAGTATGACAATATTCTATAATGCATAGAAATGTAAGTACGCACATAAATGTGCTATAGTACCCTTTTGTATACTATAGCCGCAGGTAAGGGAAAAATGAATCGTGTCAGAGAACCGGCTTGCAACTTTGGTTGTCCTATTGAAGCGGCATTAGATGTGATAGGTGGCAAATGGAAGGCCCCTATCCTTTATCATTTACAGCAAGACCTGAAGCGTTTTAATGAACTAGGAAGACTGATGCCCGGCATAACGCAGAGGATGTTAACAAAACAGCTTCGGGAACTGGAAGCCGACCAGATTATACATCGAAAAGTGTATGCAGAGGTCCCACCCAGGGTAGAGTATTCAATAACAGAATTTGGATTAACGCTGTCTCCATTGCTTAAGGAAATCCAGGTGTGGGGCAATGAATACCTGGACAGGGTAATAAAAATACGCAGTCAGGGTTAGCACTGGAAACGGCAGGCCTGCAACGAGCCGGTAACGACAATCGGCTTCAGGAGAGCAGGGCAACACTTTTGACCTGGGCATACACCGACTTGCCGGGGTGTAAATCCAGTACCGAGGCAGATTTGAGCGTAACACTGGCCAACATGGAAATGCCTCCCACCATCAACCGCACGGTCACATGGGCCTTGCCCTCGGGGATAATTTCATCAACGGTTGCGGGAAATATATTCAGTATACTGGTATCGGACTGGTGTTCCAGGGTAAGGCTGACATCGCGGGCGGCAACCCGCAACCTCACGGCACTGCCCACGGGTAATTCCTTGCGTATTACGGTAAACTGGCCCCCGGCAAAATCCAGGTAAGTCAGATGATAGTCCTTGTCGTTGCCGGCAACGGTTGCCTCGAAAATCGCCGAGGCATCGCTGTCGTGGGCGAGGGGAAGATCGAGCCGGGTAAGCATTTCATGGATGGCACCCGTGGCGACAACGCGGCCTGCCTCCAGCAAAACCAGATAATCCGCCATACGCGTAATTTCCTCGAGCACATGGCTGACATAAATAACAGGGATCTCCAGTTCATCGTGCAGGGACTCGAGGTAGGGCAATATTTCCTGTTTACTCGCCAGGTCAAGGCCTGTTAGCGGTTCATCCATCAGCAACAGCCTGGGGCTGACGGCGAGCGCGCGGGCGATTGCCACCCGCTGACGCTCGCCACCGGAGAGGAGACCGGGTTTACGATCCAGCAGGTGTCCGATACCCAGCAGTTCGATGGTCTGCTGCAAAGAGATCCTGCGCGCTGATTTCGGTACACGCTTAATGCCATATTCCAGGTTACACCGTACGGTGAGATGCGCAAACAGACTGGCCTCCTGGAAAACATAACCCAGCGGGCGCCGGTGAGGCGGGATAAAACGATTGCCCTCCTGCCATGTCATATCACCCACTTTCAGAAAACCACCGGCATGACGTTCAAGCCCCGCAATCGCACGCAGCAGCGTGGTCTTGCCGCAGCCCGAAGGTCCGAACAATGCAGTGATGCCCCGGGCAGGAAGGCACAAATCAACATCCTGGGTAAAACCGGCCTTTTCAATATGGAATCTGGCCTCGATGGTCATGGCTGGAAAGACCTGAAACGCCGGTTGATGGCATATACAACCATCAGCATGAGAAAAGACGCCAATAACAGGCCACCTGACAGCCAGTGGGCATGAGTGTAATCCAGCCCCTCAACATGGTCATAGATAGCAATGGACACGACCTGTGTTTCACCGGGGATATTGCCGCCTATCATCAGCACAACGCCGAATTCACCCACCGTGTGGGCAAACCCCAGTACCACCGCGGTAAGAAAACCATGGCGGGCCAACGGAACGGCAATGGTAAAAAACCGGTCCAGCGGTGATGCGCGCAGGGTGGCGGCCACCTCCAGCGGACGACGACCGACGGCTGCAAAGGCACTTTGCAACGGCTGGATCACGAACGGCATTGAATAGA
The DNA here is from genome assembly GCA_011052215.1 of Gammaproteobacteria bacterium. Taxonomy (GTDB): domain Bacteria; phylum Pseudomonadota; class Gammaproteobacteria; order JAADHQ01; family JAADHQ01; genus JAADHQ01. Next base: position 963 of record DRJK01000149.1, on the reverse strand, counting down.
TGACCGAGCCGATGACCAGGCCAGTAAAGGTGAAGGCCAGCGGTCGCCCACCCAGAGATTCCATCAGCTCCCCCACCGGGCCATGAGGGCCAAGCGCTATCAGCAGATAAAAGCCCAGTACGGTAGGCGGTAATACCAGGGGCAGGGCAATCACTGCCTCCAGTAAAAACTTGAACCGCCAACGGGTGCGCGCCAGCCACCAGGCAAGCGGCGTCCCCAGCAACAACAGGATCAAGGTGGTGAGTAACGCCATTTTCAGGGTAATCGCAAGCGCGGTAAGATCGGGTTCACTGAGCATCATGGTGTGTCGTATCCATAATCATGGATGATTTTCAGTGCCTCTTCACTCCGCACAAAAGATAAAAAAGCACGGGCAGCCTCGTTGTCTTTCAGCAATACGGCCTGTTGTTCAATGGGGGTGTAAAGCGTTTGTGGTACCTTCCAGAATGAGCCTGTTATCGGCTGACCTGGATATTTCACCTGCGAGTATGCCACGAAGCCAAGTTCGGCGTTACCGCTATTGACAAACTGGAAGGTCTGGCCAATATTCTCGCCGCGGACGAGACGCCCGCTTAATCGATCCCATAGTCCGAGCGCCTGCAATGTTTCCCGGGCTGCCTTGCCGTAGGGGGCGAGCCGGGGATTCGCAATGGCCAGGTGGCGAAATTCACCGAGCTTCAGAACGCTGCCTGTCGGGTTTACATACCCCGTCATGGTACTCCACAGAACCAGCTTGCCAGTTGCATAGGTGAAGCGACTGCCAGGCAGGGCCAGGCCTTCTTCTTCCAGCAGTTTCGGTCGACGAATATCGGCTGCGAAAAACACATCAAAGGGCGCACCATTGTTTATCTGTGCGTAGTGCTTGCCAGTAGAGCCAAAGATCAGCGCCACTTTTTGCCCCGAGTTTGCCTCGTAACGTCGTGCAATGGTTGTAATGGCATTCGTGAAGTTACTCGCCACCGC
>DRJK01000148.1 GCA_011052215.1 Gammaproteobacteria bacterium | reverse complement strand
CCAGGTAATCAAAACCATCCAAAATACGATATTCAGGTGAATTTCCGGATGAGCGTTTTATTAAGCTGGATACCAGGAGCCTGTCAGACTTAGGATGATTCTACTGCGGCGGCGGGAAATTGAGTTTATTAATTGAAATCACCGTTGTCCCGTTAACTCATGACGAACGTAGTTGGAATGTAAGCGGCAAGTGTGTTTGGGCTAACCCGTAATCCGGACATGGAACCGGCAGGCCTGATCAAGACACGCAAAACATGCCATCCATGGCGGCTCGGCTGCCGCGTCCGTGCGGCAGACGGTCCTGATCAGGCCTGCCGGTTCCATGTCCTCACATTTATACGTGCTTCATAAAGTTAACGGGACAGTGATTTCAATTAATAAACTCAATTTCCCGCCGCCGCAGTAGAATCATCCTAAGTCCGACAGGCTCCTGGTATCCAGCTTAATAAAACGCTCATCCGGAAATTCACCTGAATATCGTATTTTGGATGGTTTTGATTACCTGGTGCCCGGGTTGGGATGGAATCTGGAACCGTAACAGCATTATTCCATGTTCAGTTCCTTAATCTTGCGGGTCAGCGTATTCCTGCCCCACCCCAGTAATTTAGCCGCGTCCTGTTTCCTGCCGTTGGTATGTTTCAGGGCCACTTCAATCATAACGCGCTCAAACCTGGGCATGGCCTTGTCCAGCAGATCCACTTCACCTTCTGACAGGCTCTTGTCTGCCCAGCGACGGAGTACCGAATCCCAGTCCTCCATCCTGTTTCCAGCGGTCTCGGTTTTTGTGGCCAACTCCGGCGGCAGGTCTTCTATCAGAATTTCACGGCCAGACGCCATCACCGTTAACCAGCGGCAGGTATTTTCCAGTTGGCGTACATTGCCGCGCCAGTCCTGCATCATCAGGTATTCATAAACCTCCGGCCTGATAATTTTGGGCTCAACATTCAGTTCCACCGCAACCTTCTGCAGGAAGTGATTGCATAACAGCGGAATATCATCAATCCGTTCACGTACAGAGGGGACATGAATGCGTATGACATTCAGGCGGTGGAAAAGATCTTCACGAAAGCTGCCATCCTCGACCCGTTCCTCAAGGTTCTGGTGTGTCGCTGCAATAATCCGTACATCGACACGAACCGGTGTATGACCGCCAACACGGTAGAACTCGCCATCGGCCAGCACGCGTAACAACCGTGTCTGAAGTTCAGCCGGCATGTCGCCTATCTCGTCGAGAAACAGCGTGCCGCCATCGGCCTGCTCAAAACGACCCTTGCGACTGCTTTGTGCGCCGGTAAAGGCGCCTTTTTCATGCCCAAACAGTTCGGACTCGAGCAGGTCGCGTGGAATTGCCGCCGTATTGAGCGCAATAAATGCCTCCTTCATGCGTGGACTGTGGCGATGTAATGCCTGTGCAACGAGCTCCTTGCCGGTGCCGGACTCACCATTTATCAATACGGTAATATTAGACCGGGATAGTCGCCCAATGGCCCTGAAAACCTCTTGCATGGCGGGCGCCTTGCCAATGATCTCGGCCGTTGCCTCCTGCCTGTCTACGGTGCCGGCCTCTGCCTGCTCATCATAAAACTGAACCGCGCGCCTGATCAGGTCCGTTGCTACATTGACATCAAAGGGTTTTGGCAAATATTCGAATGCGCCGCCCTTATAGGCCGACAATGCGCTGTCCAGATCGGAATGGGCGGTCATGATGATAACCGGGATACCCGGGTATTTGTCGTCGATCTGTTCAAGCAGCGATATGCCGTCAATGCCCGGCATACGAATGTCGCTGATAATCACCTTGGGTGACTCAACGGCCAGTCGCTCAAGTATATCGCGGCCATCCGGAAAACTTGTGACCTCCAGGCCGGCCTTGCCCAGCGCCTTTTCAAGCACCCAGCGAATTGACTTGTCGTCGTCAATGACCCATATACAGTCACCCACTGTCATTATCCTTCTCCATTGGTATTAAAATACGAAATATGGTGCTACCCGGCTTGCTTTTACATTCAATCAGACCACCATGTCTGTTTATCAGTGACTGGGCGATAGAAAGGCCCAGGCCGGTGCCTTCGGCCCGCCCTGTAATCATCGGTAAAAAGATTTTATCCAGGATTTCCTCGGGTATGCCCGGGCCTGAATCAATGATGTCGACCAGCACAACCAGTTTGTAACGATTCTGCCCGATGGTGAACTGGCGCTTACTGCGTGTTTTCAATATCAGCCTGCCTTCATCTCCCATCGCCTGGATTGCGTTACGAACCAGGTTGAGCAGGGCCTGGATCAGCTGGCCCTGGTCGGCGTGTATATCCGGAATGCTCGGGTCGTAGTCACGCTCAATTCTGATGGTTTCCGGTGCCTCGGCCTTGATCAGTTGATAGACCCTCTCAAGGACTTCGTGGATGTTGGTATCCTCCTTTCTCGGCAGAGACGTCGGGCCCAGCATTCGGTCTACCAATTGCTGCAACCGGTCGGCCTCATTAATAATGATTTGTGTGTATTCCTTCAGCTCATCACTTTCAAGTTCGCCCTCCAGCAACTGCGCGGCCCCGCGCAAACCGCCCAGCGGGTTCTTGACCTCATGGGCCAGGCCCCTGGCCAGGGCGCGGGCAGTATGGCTTTGTGATATCAGGTTTTCCTCCCTGCTTATCTGCACCTGTCGTTCCATATGCTGAATTTCCACCAGTAAACTGGGGTCGGCAGAGGGTTCGTACAACGGTGTGAAACTGCAATCCACTGTTAATGTCCTGTCTCCCATCAGCTCCAGTTGTGCCTCCCGTTTTGTAAACGGGTGTCCCTGTTCAACCGATGATTTCATCCTTTCTGTCAAACCCTGATTGCCTGTGACCAGATATTGCCAGGATTTCCCCGTGGCCTTTCGGCGACTGATTTCAAACAACATTTCACATGCCGGGTTGATATACAGAACCGTCAACGACTGGTCCAGGATCAATACGGATGTCGTCATGTTTTCGATGATCTGTTTTTGGAGCAAATCAACGGATAATGCCTTGTCTGTGTCGTGCATAGATGGCTGCTTGCAATAACCAATCCAATCTGGATTGTGTTTAGAAAAAATAATGGGGTTCGGTACAATAGAAAATATTTACCCATAATAATCAACAGGATAAAATACCCTGAAGATATCTGACGAACCTGTCGTCACCCAGGGCGGGGCATGTATTTTATCTCTTTTGCACGCTGATTATACAATAATGCACAATAATAGTGCATAAAAAATTTAAATCGCACCTGTCTGATACAGGCCCGGGTTGTCAGGGCACTAGCCCGCATTTCTCACCACCGTTCGTAGCGAGACGGTTCAAGGGTGCGGCATGATTAACTTTCACGACCGGGGCCCGCGCAGGCATAGTCGGCACTATGTTGAGCAGACCGACCAGGTGAAAGTCAAGCAGGGCGTGCCCTTGGGTCGTCGCAGTTGAATGGTGGTGAGGTATGCGGGCTAGTGATGTATTATGGAATACCGCAGTAAATGGAATGTCACCGGGCTGGATTCAATCAGTTTTTTACCGCCGGCATCCATGATAGCGGCACTCAGGACATGGGTTCCGCGGTCTACTCCTCTAAATGTGTAGCTAAGGCCGGTGGTCTGCACCTTCTTTCCATCAAGAGCAATAACCGTCCTGTGTCCCTTTTTCAGGGGCGGGCTGGAACGCATCACGATACTGACGTTGCCTGCGTTTTCCCTTATGGCGGCATCGTTGGCCGGGCTGACTATCCTGAAAGACTTATAGCCCTTAACGGCCTTTACCTTTTTTGGTCCCTTTGTGGATGAGTTGGCAGATGTGTAGGCCGACACGGGTTTTGATTTATAGGTGGTCGCTATGCCGTGTAGCTTGACCCGCTGGGCGCCGGCCCCGGGTTTATCTGAATAGACTACCTTGCCGCTGTCATCCACCCATCTATAGATTTCGGCATGGGCTGAAAAGAGGGTAAATACAGACAACAATAATACGATATGCTTTACATTCATCCTGGCTGCTTTCCATGTGGTTATTCAGATAACCTTAATTATAAGCTATATTCAGGCATCTGTCGGGCCGGGAAAGAATCGCCTGCGGCAGCAGGGCCCCGATAAAAACACCCCCTGGATAAGGGGGCGTTTTTACTAATAAAATCCGTAGCCTGGAGTGATTACAAACTATAATACATATCGAACTCTACCGGGTGCGTTGTCATACGCAGGCGTGTGACCTCTTCCATTTTCAGTGCGATATAACCATCGAGCATATCGTCGGTAAATACACCGCCTTCGGTCAGGAACTTGCGGTCGTCATCAAGCACTTCCAGTGCCTGGTCAAAGGAATAACATACCTGGGGTATTTTTGCCTCTTCCTCCGCTGGCAGGTCATACAGGTCCTTGTCCATCGCCTCGCCCGGGTGGATCTTGTTCTTGATGCCATCAAGGCCCGCCATCAGATAGGCCGCAAAGCACAGGTAAGGGTTGGCGGTGGAGTCGCCGAAACGAACCTCTATACGGCGTCCCTTTGGATTGGTGACAAAAGGAATCCGGATGGATGCGGACCGGTTGCGGGCAGAGTACGCCAGCATGACCGGGGCCTCAAAACCCGGGACCAGTCGTTTGTAACTGTTGGTTGATGCGTTAGCAAAGGCGTTCAATGCACGTGCATGCTTGATCACACCACCTATATAATACAAGGCCATATCAGACAGGCCGCCATACTTGTTTCCATTGAACAGGTTCTTGCCTGCCTTGGCCAGTGACATATGAACGTGCATACCGTTACCGTTATCACCGACGATGGGCTTGGGCATGAATGTCGCTGTCTTGCCATAGGCGTGGGCCACGTTCTGGACCACATATTTCAGGATCTGCACCTCGTCGGCCTTGCGAACCAGCGGGCCAAAACCTGCACCGATTTCACACTGACCTGCGGTTGCCACTTCATGGTGGTGTACCTCGGTACCGACACCCATATCGTTCAGCGCCAGACACATGGCCGAGCGGATATCGTGCAGTGAATCAACCGGGGGAACAGGGAAATAGCCGCCCTTGACACCCGGACGATGGCCCATATTGCCATCCTGATAAACCTTTTCAGAGTTCCAGCTGGCCTCTTCCGAGTCGATCTTGACGAAGCTGCCCGACAAGTCTGAACCGTATCGGACGTCATCAAATACAAAGAATTCATTTTCAGGACCGAAGTAGGCGGTATCGGCAATCCGGGTTTTTTTCAGGTATGCCTCGGCACGTTTTGCAACCGAGCGGGGGTCACGCTCGTAACCCTGCATGGTGGTCGGCTCGAGGATGTCACAACTGATATTCAGGGTCATGTCATCAAAGAAGGGATCAATGACAGCAGAACTGGCATCCGGCATCAGGATCATGTCTGACTCATTAATCCCTTTCCAGCCTGCAATACTGGAGCCGTCAAACATTTTTCCTTCCTTGAAGAAACCGGCATTGACTTCATGGACCGGCAGGGTTACATGCTGCTCCTTGCCAATGGTGTCAGTGAAACGCATATCAACGAATTTAACATCGTTGTCCTTTATCATTTTTAATACTTTTGCGGACATTCGCCACTCCTCCTGAATCGATACTGAATAAACAATAAATCATTCTGCAGGAACCCGGCAGTCTGCCCGGCCCTGCGACACGAATAAATTTGAATCAAATATTTTGCATGAACTATGCCATACCTTTACTTTCATGAAATACAGTGGCTTATTTTATTTAATAGCTATATTTAACCACTGTATGCACAATAATGGTGCATATTGGTTCAAATATGCACCATTATTGTGCATTAATGAAAACAGACCCTGACATCACCTATATACTCCACGGACTTGCTGGCACTGATCAATGAATCGGATATGATCTGTCCACTTTTCTGGTCGTTGAAAATGTCCAGCGAGAGTTGCAGGTCGATATGAATCTTACCATCTAAATAATGCAAAGTAATGTTTTCAATTTTGTCCCTGCAGGCAATGCCGGCCCATGCCTGACGCAGCTTCTCGACAATCTCGTGTCGTAATGGCAATTCACCGCAGGGCTGGACATCCTCGTCATTTTCCGGATCGATATGCACCATCACGTCGGTTACTTCGTCAAACTCCTCGATCATGCGGTTTCGTACAACCTCGCTGATATGATGCCCCTCCGACACACTTAAATGTGGACCAACCTGCAGATGCACATCCACCAGCGCATCGGCACCCATCCTGCGTGTACGTAACATGTGCAGGTCGATGACCCCGTCCATGGATTTAACATAATCGCGCATTTTTTCCACGCGCCCGGGGTCCAGACCCGTGTCGACCAGCTCGGTCATGCTGTGCCAGGCCATATCCCAACCGATCCTGGCGATCATCAGTACCACGCCAACCGTTGCAATCGCGTCCAGGTAGGTCAGGCCCGCCATTGAACCGGCGACGCCAATGACCACGATGACGGATGAAATGGCATCGGAACGACTGTGCCAGGCATTGGCGCGCAACAGGTTCGAGCGCAGCCGCACGGCCACCCGCATCGTATACTGATAAATGGCCTCCTTGGAAAAAATGGAGATGGCTGCGATGGCAAGTGCCAGCCAGCCGGGATGAAGCAACATGGCAGGATGAAACAATCGCCTTACGGCATCATAGCCAATGCCCAGTGCGACCAGGATCAGGGCAATGCCGAGCACAACGGTCATCAACGTCTCGATACGGGCATGGCCGTATGGATGATCCTCATCGGCGGCACGGCTGCCGTGTTTGGCTGCGAACAACACCATGATATCGGTAACCAGATCAGAGAGTGAATGGACACCATCGGCAATCAACGCCTGTGAGCTGCCAGCATACCCGGCAAGGATCTTGGCGACTCCCAGCACCAGGTCCAGGGCCGATCCGATCAGGGTTACTTTTCTGGTTTCCTTATAGCGTTGCTCGTCGAACATGTCTGTTATTATTGAACCTCGATCCTGATTAAAACGCGGCCGTCCTGCTGTTTTGCCTCCAGCACCCTGTGACCATTAATGCGGCACCAGGCCGGTATGTCGTTCAGGGCACCGGGATCCGTGCAATGCACATCAACGCTGTCTCCCGCAGTTAAGCCCAGGATAAAGTCCTGTGTCCTGATAACGGGCATCGGGCAAAGCAGGCCGCTTGTATCCAGCTCATATGTGCTCATGACATTATTCTATATTCTACTGTCCCGCTAACCTGTAACGAATGCAGTTGAAGCGTAAACGGCCGGTACCTTTTGAGCTAAATTGATCAATCCGGCAGGCCCCTGGATGACAGGCTAAACATACCAGCTTGCGGGGATTTCAGCGACCGCAATCGGTTTTACCTGTAACGTTTGTGTTTCACCGTCCGGTTTACGACACTCGACCTCAACCTGTTCCGCCGCACGCCCCTTGCTGTAACGGGCCGTGATGCGGGCCGCCAGTTTTATATCCTCCTCGACCGGCTGGCCATCGAGCAGCGCAAGTGGGCCACTGTGGCTGGTGGTCCTGATCGAAATAAAGCGGTTACAATACCCCTGCATAAAATTAACCTCACCTTCTTCGCGGGCAATGATCATTTTGAAACGGCTGCCCGGACGTATGTGCCTTCCTACCTTCAGCAACATGATGTCATCCATTTCATATTCCTTATTACCGCGTGACTCCCACAGGTCCACCAGTTTTTTAGCGTAGCTGGCATCTGTCAGAAAACAGCAGCCTCCCGCGGGCTGCGCGTAATCCCTGAAACCGTACAGTTCTGCCAGGGCCATTTGTGGCTTACGTGACCTGCCGTGGAAGTTAAAAAGTTCATCCCGGTTCACCCAGCCTTCTGTTTCCGGCAGTGTTTCCGGCAGGTGCTTTGCGCAAAGCGGCCGCAGCAGTCTTTCCCCGGCACCCGACTCAAGTGCGATAACGGGCATGGTGTCCTTACGCTGCGACATCGGGCGTTGGCCGACCACCTCTCCGGTAATAATAAAATCAAAACCATGCTGGTCCATCCACTGCCGTGCCTTGCGTACCATGAACGTCTTGCAATCATGGCAGGGATTCATGTTGGCACCGTAACCGTGTTTCGGATTGATCAGCACATCCTTGTATTCCTCGATCACATCGATGATATGCAATTTAATGCCCAGTGTTTCTGCGACCCAAAGGGCATTATTTCTTTTTTCTTTTTGTTTGTCCCTTTTGCGGATGGCGTGCGTGTGACCCTCTACGCAAAAACCGGTGTAAAAATTGATGCCCTCAACATGGACACCCTGGTCGATTACCGCACGCGTGGCCAGCAGGGAATCCAGCCCGCCGGATATGAGGGAAACGGCCTTGATTTGTCGATTCATGATATTGGCAGATTATTGAAAAGGGTGGGGGATTATAGCAAATAGGCCCTGTGAAATGAATTTCTGTCCCCATAAT
>DRJK01000147.1 GCA_011052215.1 Gammaproteobacteria bacterium | reverse complement strand
GGAAGTCTACGCCTACTCTGCAAAATGGAAATGACGGTCTAGTTTGGACGGTTACGCTGGCATTGTCTCTGGCCCCGTTTATTTGGACATTATTTACTTTTGTTTGTGCCAGAACCGACTGTTAGAATAAATAAAAAATGGAGTAAAAAACTATGATGAAGTATTTCAGGTGGGATATGAATAAATTCATAATGAAATTTGCTATCGCTGCTTTCTTTATAACTGGTTGCGCAGTTGTGCCCTTGGATGGCCCTGGAGCCGATAAAAAAGCAAAAAAGTTTTCACCCCCAGCGAATATGTCATACCTATACATTCTGAGAGATAGCATCGGCGTACCACTTGAAATAGTAGAAATAAATGGTAAGACAATTGGTGGATTATCAAATGAAACTTTTTTCCTTCTGGAATTAAAGCCTGATGTATATAAAGTTAGAATTGGAGTCAAAGCAGCATTTGATAGCGAGGCAAAAGGTAATATTACTGGCTGGCTTACTTTAGGAACAGCTTCTGTTGATTTGTTAACGAAACCGGGTCATATGTACTTTATACGGGTAGAGATGCCACTTACAAAAGGGCAGGCGTCAGCAATATTAACAATATTGCCCATAGATGAGGGTAAAGAGTACGTGCTTAATTTCAAGCGAGCCAAAATATTAAATAAATTATTACAGTAATATTTTAATGAGGATTAACAATGCACTTTAATGATATCGATAAGTTGCCACTAATTTGTAGCAAAAACTGCCATGAGTATATTATTTTAATAATCATTTTATTTTCTCTTTCTGGTTGTTATGTTGCTACCAAGCAGGCTAGTTATTCAGATACTTCGTTGATGTGGGCTATTAAAAATGGCGACACTGAAAAGGTAAAATTACTATTAGAAGAAAGTTCTGATGTAAATCAACAGCATTCTGTTACCGGTGAAACACCATTAATATATGCGACCAGGAAAAATAATATTCGTATGGTTTCTTTATTATTACGCCATGGTGCAGACAATGAGATTAGAGACAAAATGGGCAATAGTGCTCTGGATTGGGCTTCACGAAACGGTAATAGTTATATTATTGGGATCATTCTGAAAAAGAACGCATCAAATAAAATCAAGCGAAAAAGTGTTACCCCACTATTATCTGCCATCTATTCTAGTAAGCTGGTGACTGTAAAATATCTTTTGGAGAGTGGTCTACCAGTTAATGGTCATGATTCATTTGGTGACACTCCTTTTATCGCAGCTATAAAGATGGGGAATGCAGAAATAATGTTCTATTTATTGGCGCACGGAGCGGATAGTCGTGCTACAGATAAACTGGGGCGCTCAGCTCTTATGTTATCTTCACAGACAGGATACATGGGTATTATTTCTTATCTGATCAAGGAAGGTCATGATATTAATAAGCAATCTATAAAAGGGCGTACAGCGTTGATGTTCGCAGCAGTAAATGCGAGAGCGGGTATAGTAAAACTTTTATTGGATCAAGGCGCTGATCTGAATTTACGTGACAATGAAGGACATAGTGCTATTTATTTTTCTGCAGCGAATAAAAGATGGTTTATTATAGATATGCTTTTGAATGCGGGCGCAGATTTGTCCCTTGAACCTATGGAAAATATACATGCAACATCACATGTCACAGCACCCCTGTATGCTATCGCTGGAGAATATTATCTTAAAAAAAATAATAGAGAAAAGGCAATTAAGTATTATGAGCTATCTAAAGAATCTTACATTAATTTATCGAAGAAATATAAATCCAGAGCAGATAGTGAAGCAAGAAATGAAATATTTTCACTTATCGGGCGCTCATTATTAATGACTGCCGTGGCAGCTGGACAGGAACGTAATGCCAGAATTCAAGCAAGGCAGCAAGCGCAATTATATGCTTTAAAAGGTAAACCCGGAAATTATACGATTTACAGCAAAAGAGCATCATCTAACTATCATAAATATTATAGAATTAATAAGATAGCAGCAGAAAACCAAATGCAACAATATTATAAATGGGGGGTTCCTGATAGCCTGGTAGCACAGTCTGTAGTAAATAAAAAAGAGAGGAATACTATACTTTCAGCTTGGGCAGAAAAAACAGCAAAAAAAATTGGATTAAAAATTTCTTGTATTCGAGAAAGTAGCAAGAAAAATATTAAGGACTGTAATTAAATTTAATAAATTATAAATTAGGGGTCGGTGACAAATGATAATCGTTTGTATTGACGGTTTATTTACAACCCTTTTTTTTAACCTCTTTTAAAAAAAGGGGCCTATTAAAGACCCCTAAATACCAGAAGGCAATAAATCCAAGTTTCAAGCGCGGGTCAAGGCATAAATCCAATACATATATATCCTTACATATTCCAATGTTATACCTATCTGGCGTCCGCCGCTCCTAAACTCTGGCGAATTACAAATTACATCGATTGGCCTTACAGAACACTTACAGGAATTCACATAGGGCGTAAAAGCCCTATTTCTGGGTGGAATTATAGATGTCCACAGTGGTTTTTGATGGTGACACACCCAGGATGGTTGACAGATTCTTGCGACAACGGTGAAACAGGGACACGGCCTCGCTGGTGTGGCCGGCCTGCATGTAGACCGTCATCAGTGATTGATAAAACTCCTCGGCCACCGGGTCGACCTCGAGGGCATGTTCAAAACAGGTAATGCTGTTTTCCATCTGGCCACGGGACTGCCAGTAACGGCCCAGGCTATCAATCAATTTAAGGAAGCGCAGATGGAGTTTCTCCTGCATCGGGACAAATACCGAGCTGATATCTGATGACCCCAGAAATTCGCCCTGATACAAATGAAATAACTGGCCCTGCAAATGCAGGATATGATCGGGATCCGCTTTGTCATTTTTTATCAGACAATCCTGCAACGCGCCGGCCATTCTCAGGAAGGCCAGGCAATCGACCCAGATGTAGCACGGGTCCAGTGACAGCCGCCCGTCCGCCATGACCACACCCTGTTCCGATAGCATCTTGCGCAACCGGTGGGTCGTTGTATAAAGCGATTGCACGGCGGCATCGCCCTCCGAATCCGGCCACAGAATTTCAATCAGGGACTCCTGGCCGACCTGACGGCCGCCCAGGGCAATTAATACCTTCAGCAATTCGAGCGGTTTTTTACTCGATTTGGCCGAGGTTGGCAATGCCTTACCATAGTGTGTCACGGTAAACCGCCCCAGTGTGTGTATACGAATGGGCCATACCCAGTTGTCCAGATGCAGGGGGGCCTTTGCCGGGATCAGCTCGTGGCTGCAAATCAATCGCTGAATAAAATCAACCTCCAGGTTTTGCTCAAGTGCCTGAATGCAGTTCTCCGCCAGGCTTCTGTCCCACCAGAAACCGTGGTAAACCCTGCCCAGATCCCGCTCATGTTCAAATGCGTCCTTCAGAAACCCTATCCCCCGCTCCATTTCCCGGCAGGAAAAGGCCGCCTCGCTCGCCACCAGTCGATTGAGGTAACTCAGGCTATGGCTCTTGATTCGTTCGGCCAGATCTGAAATACGGCTCAGGTGAAACACGACTTCTGCCAGATTGCCCTGCCTGATCAGACACAATGCCAGAATCAGACGGGCCAACATCTCGGGATACAGTGCCCCGGACTTATGACCGGCATCCAGGGCCGTTTCGGCATACTCCCTGGCCATGCCCAGCTCACCCCGAACGATGGCCAGGCCGGCGGCCAGATAATGGAAGTGAACCACATCAACCAGACGGCTCCTGTTCAGGTGCGACTCCATCTGATCGAGGTAGGCCTGCGCCTGATCAAGCCTGTTCTGCGAACAGGATGCATAGATACCACTTGCCAGTAACAACACATCATATACGTGGACATCAAATTGACTGGCGACTTCGAGGCCTTTCCTGACCGAAGCAATGCAGGATGTTGTTTCGCCGGTTTTCCACCAGTAAGTCGCCTCCGTTGAATGCCAGAGAATCAGTGACAGCGGGTCCATTCCCTCCAGGTTCATGGATTGTTTGAGGACCTTCAATAGAACCGTGGCCTTGGGTATTTCGCCTGTCCACACGGTATAATACAGCAATAACTGACTACCCAGCCCCAGGCGCCGGGTCAGATCAGGGGTGTTGAAGATAATTTCCCTGACCTTGCCTTCCCAGTAAGACATGCGATCATGATCAGGCTGTCGATACATCAGGGCCGTAAACATGGCCACCGACACCCGCGCATCTGTCTGCACATCCAGCGACAGGGGGTTACCCTCCAGCAACGGGTCGAGGGTTTGTATCCAGTGATCAAGATCATCAAAGCAGGACATGTCATGGATGTAGGTCTCGACAATACCTGACCAGGCGGCAAGCTGCCCGGCTCGATCCCCGGCACGGGTAAATTTTTCATAGACACGGATAAAATGATTGCGACTGTCCCGGGTATTGACGGGTTGCAGGCTCATACCCAGCCAGTATTCCATCCAGGGCTGCTGCTCCAGGTATTCAAGCGGAAAGGATTGCAGCCAGTTTCTCAGCAACAGGTGCCGACCTTTCCGCATCAATTCGGCACCCTGCCTTTTTACCAGGCCCGACAACTTGCCCCATTGCTTGGCCTGGCAATACAGTGTCGCCGCCTCGGTCAACCAGTCGCATTCGACCAGCAGGTCACCGGCATGTGACTGGATTTTCCGGAGTTCACGGACATTGAAAAATATCTCGATACGACTTAGCAGGAACTCCCGGAACAGTGGATGGTACTCATAGGCATCTGCTGTCGATGCGGAGCGGTAGGTAAAAAAATTTCGGCGTGTCAGGCCCTGCAAGACATCCTCTGCATCCGGGTTTTTTGTCAGCATCTCGGCAATTTCAATTGTGAACAGCGGTAACAACGCCGTTTTTAGCAGGAACTCCTTGGTTTCTTTGGGTTCCTGCTGGAAGACCTCGCCGGCAAAGTATTCAAATATCAGCCCATGGTTTTCCTGCTGACCCAGATCATGCGGGATTTCCAGTCTGCTGGATTGTTCCAGCATCAGCACCATCCCCGCAGCCCAACCCCGGGTTACCCGATGGATATCTGCTGCGATCTGCCTGACTTCTTTTTTCCCGACAGAATTTATCCGTAGCTGGCAGACCTGTTCTGTTTCCTTTTCATTCAGGGCAATATCATTCCAGTCCAGCAGTGCAATACTGCCGTTGGCGCGGAAACGTGAATATTCCGGCCCGGGATCAGATCGGCTCAGTACCAACACATTGACACCGAGCGGGATCTCGGAAATAAATTGCCGCACGGCCTGATGTGTCAACGAATCTTCCAGCAGTGACTGGAAGTTATCCAGCACCAGCAGGCCATTCTCGCCGATCTGCTCAAACAGAATACGGCTGTAATGTCGTGAAAATGCCTCGATACCCTCGTGATATTCCGGAGAAAAGGCAGGCATGGATGTCGATTGCCCCTGCAACTGGTAACTCAGGGCCAGATCAAGAAATTCAAAAAAGGCAGCGGGATCGCTGTCGCCCTCATCGACCTGATACCAGATGGAGTTCCTGCCCGATTGCTGCAAATAACTCGCTGCCAGCACCGTCTTGCCGAACCCCCCGGGGGCCGAGACCCAGATAACCGGGTAATCGCCGAGGCGATCAAGTGACTCAAACAGACGCTCGCGCAGCAGCACATTGGGTATTCTGGGTGGGCTTAATTTTGCCAGGCTAGCCCTGGTCGGTTTGTTTTTATTCATACGTCAGCCAGTAAAACCTTGCAGAGATTTAAATGGTACACTCCTGTTCATCCAGATTTACACGCCTATATAACTTATTCAAACACAATTCAGCCATGTAAACTACCATTGACCCCTGAAACGAAACATCCCGTCCCGCTTTCACTGTATATACATATCCCGTGGTGTGTCCGCAAGTGTCCCTATTGTGATTTCAATTCACACGCCGTCAGGGACATTATCCCTGAAAAAAAATATTGCCAGGCCTTGCTGGACGATCTTGGTCAGGATCTGTCGTGGATCGGGGGCCGGCGTATCGAAAGTATTTTTATCGGCGGTGGCACGCCCGGCCTGTTTTCAGCGGAGGCCCTTGACGGGCT
>DRJK01000146.1 GCA_011052215.1 Gammaproteobacteria bacterium | reverse complement strand
GGTATATAATTGTGGGAGCGCCTTTCCAGGCGCGATATAATCAATACAGGTAATTGCCAGGGAGGGCTTATGACTATACCAGCAAAAGGTTCCAAACACCTGCGGCTGGAAAGCCTTTTCTTATCATCGCGGCTGGAAAGCCGCTCCCACAGGTAACCCCTGGGTTCTCCCACAGGTAACCCCTGAGTCTCCCTACAGGTAATCCCTGAGTCTCCCACAGGTGATCCTTGAATCTCTCACAGGTGATCCCTGGATCTCCCACTGATAATCCTTAAATCTCTATTTCCTGATTACCTTCCAGCCTTTTAATGTCCCTGTCTGTTATCAGATTCTGGCATTCTGCCATGATCAGGTCTTCGGAACCCGGCTTGAGGTGGCTGATCAGAATTTTCGAATCATGCTTCAACTTGGGCAAATCCTTGCTGAGAAAGTCCGGGCAATAATGGTAGGCCAGTCTGCAGATGTCCTTTTCCTTGTTGGGGAAGGCACATTCAATAATCAGGTAATCGAGTGACGGGTATTCATTCAGGCGCGCCCATAAAGAATCGTTGGTGGTGGTATCGGCAGAAAAGGCAATTGAACTGTCATCACACTCTATCCGGTAGCCGACCGTCGGCACGACGTGATTGACCGGGATCAGTTCCAGTGTGCAGCCGTTGATTTTGTACTGTTTACCTGTTTCCAGGACATGAAATTTAAGAACCGGGCTTTCGATTGAAGGGATAACCGTAAAGTCGGGCCAGATGGCATTATTGAAGATATGGGTCTGCAAGGCACTGATGGTTTCCTGGTTTCCATACACCTCGAGTGGTTTATCTCTGAGGGTATCAAAAATACTGTCCACCAGCAGCGGCAGGCCGGCAATGTGGTCCAGATGACTGTGGGTAAAAAAAATTGAGCGGATTTTTTTCATCTCGCCCAGCGACAGGTTGCCAATACCCGTCCCGCAGTCGATCAGAATATGATCATCCAGCATAAAGGAAGTCGTACTGAGTTCGCCTCCTATTCCTCCACTACACCCTAGAACCCTGAGTTTCATGTACGCCCAGCCTGTCATCCTTCACCACCCTGATTGCCAGCGGATGGTCTTGTTATATTTTGTCCTAAAAATTACGCTACCGGTTGTCATGTCTGATCGCCCTGAGCACGGAAAACCATTGTCACATCAACTAAATACCCGATATTTTAGAAAGTTTATACTACTATTCACATAGAAGCGGCAGTTTTCAGTAAAAATTTACAATATTTTCGACTAATTTCATGTATTTGTGACACTAATTTCAACAAAACGGCCCTGAAAGTCCAGGAATACACTAAAGGCATCAACAACAATTACTTACCAGTTGCCGGTTTATGCCGGAAGATCATGTCCGCTTTAACGAAAAAAAATAAATATCAGGGAGGCATCGCCGTTGATGAGCCGGGCTTGCATGGTCAAACAATGTCATTCACACTAGCGTTGTTCTATCCATGTGATAATGACGGTTTCAGTGTCGCTGTGGTATTTCGCAGCAAGGCGCAGTGCGAAGACAGCAGCCATTGTCGGCAAGACGCGTCTTGCCCTGGACGCTGACAGGCCGACTGAACTCGCAATGTTCACATGGACAGGGCACTGGAAGGCTGCCCGTTCCCGGACAACCTGCCGGGAGATCAACTGGCAAGAACCACGCACTGGAACCATGAATACAAGAATTATAAAATTTCCGTATGAATAATCTGGCACCCAATATTTTTGCCATTGTACTGTATCTTTTATCAGGCAGTGTTGCCGCCGCTCGCCTGTTTGGCACTGGCAGTATCAGTGGCACACGCAAGCCGACCCTCCTCTCGCTGGGGGTACTGGCTCTGTTAATACATGGTGGCCTCCTGTATCAGGAGTTATTTACCCGCCAGGGGATCAATCTGGGAATTTTCAATGCCTTTTCTCTGGTTAGCTGGCTGATCGCCCTCATGCTGATCGTGACCGCCATCAGCAAACCTATCGAAAATCTGGGCATTGCCCTGTTCCCGCTGGCGGCATTTGCCATCACCCTTGAGATCAGCTGGCCTGCCAATCACTTTATTGCCGGTTCCGCCCCCTGGCAATTGAAGGCCCATATCCTGTTCTCGTTTATTGCCTATAGTCTTTTCACCATCGCCATGGTCCAGGCCATCGTGCTGTACATACAGGACAAACACCTGCGCGATCACCGGCCTGGCGGGTTTATCCGTAGCTTGCCGCCATTGCAAAGCATGGAATACCTGTTGTTTCAGATTATCGCCGTTGGATATGCCTTTTTAACGGTTGGCCTGATTATCGGCGGCCTGTTTCTCGATGAGTTGTTTACCAAGCACCTGGCCCATAAAACAATATTATCGATCATCGCATGGGGTATTTTCTCGGTACTGCTATGGGGGCGATTCCGCTACGGCTGGCGAGGTCGCAAGGCCATTCGCTGGACACTGGGCGGATTTATCACACTGATGCTGGCCTATTTCGGCAGCAAACTGGTGCTGGAATTAATACTGAACCGATAGCAAAAGAACCATCTCATCACTTGACATCGAACAACATTCGCCTTGAAATAGAGATCAATAACCGGTTAAGGGTACCCATTGGACGAAATACCACTTAGTTATTTATATGGAATCCTTTTTCTCCTGATTCTGTTATCAGCCTTTTTCTCAAGCTCCGAAACAGGCTTAATGACACTGAATCGTTATCGCCTCAAACATCTCAGCAAGGCAAGGCACAAGGGTGCGCTAAGGGCCACGCGCCTGCTTGAACGACCCGACAGGTTGATCGGACTGATTTTGATCGGTAATAATACGGTCAATGTTCTGGCCTCGTCCCTGACAACAATCATAGCCATCCGGCATGGCGGAGAGGGTGCGATTCCCTACGCGGCCGGGTTACTTATCCTGGTTATCCTTATCTTCGCAGAAGTTGCCCCGAAGACACTGGCAGCATCACACCCGGAAAAAATAGCCTTTCCTTCTGCCCTTATTTATACGCCCATGTTAAGAATATTGTACCCGCTCGTCTGGATCGTCAATTCTATCTCGAATCTCGTACTGAAACTTTTCCACATACAGACTGACAAAGACACCTCACTGAGCCTGAGCCAGGAAGAATTACGCACGGTTGTGAATGAAGCCGGTGCCATGATACCGAAAAAACACCAGAAAATGCTGATCAATATTCTCGATCTGGAAAAGGCAACGGTAGAAGACATCATGATCCCGCGAAATGAAATTGTCGGGATTGACCTGGATGATGAATGGGACGAGACGCTGGACCAGCTGATAAACAGCCCGTACGCACGCTTACCGGTATACCGGCAGAACATTGATAACATCACGGGTTTTATACATTTACGCAAGATTGCCCGGTTGCTGAGCAGGGAAGACTTCTGCCAACAGAATATTATCGATTCGGTCAGGGATACCTACTTCATACCTGAAGGGACACAGTTAAACAAACAGTTGTTGCAATTCCAGTCCAACCGGCAACGCATTGGCATGGTGGTTGACGAGTATGGCGACATCCAGGGGCTGGTTACACTTGTGGATATTCTTGAAGAAATAGTCGGGGAATTTACCACCGATCCCTCTGACCTGGGAGTCGGCATCCATCCCCAGGATGACGGCAGTTATCTGATTGATGGAAGCACCCATGTCAGGGCCCTCAACAGAATGCTGCACTGGGAATTACCGACTGATGGCCCGAAAACACTGAATGGTCTCGTGCTGGAATACCTTGAATCCATACCGAAACCGGGAATCAGTGTCTTGCTGGATGGATATCCGCTGGAAATCATCCAGGTTAGTAATAATACCGTCAAGACCGCCAGGGTCCAGCCACGGCTCGAACCACCCTGATGCTCACCCACGGAGAGCAGGCTTGTGCACAACCCCCTGCCAACCCATCCATATCCCCGCTTCCCGGCAACACACGAATTGAACCCAGTGGAGTTAAAAACAGCTGTGATTTTAGACTGAAATCTCACTTAATCAATTGAAAAAAAAGAAATTTCATATTTATCCTATAGAAATTCCTGTCTGCTACCGATACATTGGAATAAGTAATGCTCAATACGGTGTTGCTGTCTTTCATGAATAAAATTACTTTAAATAACAGCCTATTCGAATGCATAAATTAATATTATCTTTCAAGGGAAGAATCCTTAAGGTCTATAGCCCGCAGGACATGGAATTTACCATCGGCAGCCAGCCGGAATGTGACATGCCAATCGACAATCTGGCCGTTGCACCCGTCCATGCCAGGGTGTTTTTCAGGAAACACAATGCCTACCTGAAACCGGCCATAAAAGACAATAAGGTGCTGATTAATAATAAAATAATATCTGGCGCTGATGAAGTTCAACTGGCCCGGTGTGATGAGTTGCAAATCGGCAAACACACCATTACCTATCTATGGGAAAGTGACATTCACCAGCAGGAGATCAATCACAGTGAACTTCAGAATGGTTCCGCCAGCCGGACAGAACACCGTCCTGAACAAAAACCCCTGTCACGCCCTGCCCTGAACGGCTGGTTACAGGTCATGAATGGCCCCAGGATGGGTAGAACCCTGCAATTGGACAAACCCAGTCTGCGTATCGGGTCATCAAAAGAGAAAAGTGCCTTGATTAGCAACCGCGATGATGGCTATTATCTTACATCACTGAACAAGGATATAAATATCAGCGTCAATGAACAACGGGTTATCAATTACCCTGTCCATTTACAGGACGGTCATACTATCCAGGTCGACGATATGACCATGCTTTTTTTTATACAGGACTGAACTGTGCCTGCAAATCAGGAATAAAAGAGATGAGTGAGCAGAACCAGGAACACCGAATATTCAGCCGCATCATATTTGATGCACAGGCCACGATTGTCGGACAAGAGCAGGAATGGGATACCGAACTTCTGGATATTTCACTCAAGGGCGCGTTGGTCAAAAAACCGGAATCGTGGGATGCCCCGGTCAATTCAAGGTTTAGTCTCAGGATTTCCCTCTCCGAGGATGCCACCATTGAAATGGAAACCACCGTGGTTCATGTTGAAAATGGCCATATCGGCTTCCATTGTGACCACATCAACCTTGAGAGCATTACTCACTTGCGCCGAATTGTCGAGCTGAATACCGGCAACGAAGATCTATTGAATCGGGAATTATCTGCATTAAGAGACAGCTAGATATTGGATATCGGGTGACTCCCGGCACCCGGCATCACGCCTGTACATATTCCAACTGGTCTGCGGTCAGTAAAAACACACCCTCGCCCCCCCTGCTGAAATCCAGCCACAGGAAGGGAACATCAGGGAAGGCCTGGATCAGGGCATCCTGACTGTCACCCACCTCAACGATCAGCACCCCCGACTCCATCAAATGGTGAGGGGCCTCTTTTAAAATGGCCCGCACAATGTCCAGCCCGTCTGAACCGGCCTGCAATCCCAATGCGGGTTCATGCAGATATTCACCTGGCAACTCTTTCATTTCAGAACAGGAAACATACGGGGGATTACAGACAATCAGGTTGTAGCGCTTCTCCCCGATGGCCTGAAATAAATCAGATTCAACTGCAAATACCTGATCCTCCATTCCATGCTGCTCTATATTCATGCGGGCAACCTCAAGGGCCTCGCTGGAAACATCAACGGCGTCAACCTTTGCATCGGCAAAGACATGCGCACAGGCGATTGCAATGCATCCACTGCCAGTACACAGGTCAAGGACAGACTTGATCTGACCCGGCTCCACCCATGGGCGAAACGCCGACTCGATCAACTCGGCAATGGGCGATCTGGGGATCAGCACGCGCTCGTCCACATAGAACGACAGATTGGCAAACCATGCCTCGTTTGTCAGGTATGCCGTTGGCACCCTTTCCACTATCCGGCGTTCCAGTCTGTCTGCGAGTATTGCCCGTTCATCATGGGTCAGACGTGTATCCATCCAGCTTTCAGGCAAGTCGAAAGGCAGGTGCAGACTGTGCAGCACCAGGGTAAGTGCCTCATCAAGGGCGTTATCCATGCCGTGACCAAAAAAGGCCTCGGACTGATTCAATTGGCTATATCCCCACCGGATAAAGTCCCTGATCGTGATCAACTCTTCAATAGCCTGTTTTTTATCCATTTTTTAATAAACCTGCTTTTACTGTACCGAACAATAAGATAGGATTGGCCCCTGCGACATCGACCCGGAAAGAAACAACATTACAATGACAGGCCATCATAAAACAAATAATCCGATGCTCAAACCGTTCCATGTTGCCATCGCAGTCATGACACTGGCAAAGCTGAAATCGAATGCCCGCTTTACCCCGGTATCCAGTGACCCGCAACGGGACACAACGAAATGCCTGAATGAATACGCCCAATGCTGCAACATGGGTAAAAAGGCCCACAGAAACTACCCATGCATACAAACATCATCGCCATCACGAATAAATTCCAGGTTGTTTTAATATGCAAAAGAGCCTCAAGGTACTGCTACATCAGTACATCATCCCGTGCGGTCTGCTATCAAGGATTACCTATTTCCTGATGCATGCAAGGCACTTCCCTTTCAGGGACCGTTTTATATCGTTCATGATAAGGCGTCACAGGATCAATCTGGACGAGGTGCTGGAGCCGGACTACACAGACCGCAAACTCCACCCGGACATCAACAGTTTTTTTGTTCGCGCCCTCAAACCGGCGGCACGACCGATTGCCGAGGGCGAAAATGTGATTTGCTCACCCGTCGATGGAACAATCAGTCAGATCGGAAACATTGTTGACACCCGTATTTTCCAGGCCAAGGGGCATTCATTTTCACTGGTTGATTTGCTTGGCGGTTCCGGCGAACGTGCCGGGCCCTTTAGGGACGGGCAATTTGCCACGATCTATCTTTCACCCAGCGATTACCATCGCGTACATATGCCGGTGGCAGGCAGGCTCAGCGAGATGGTACACATACCGGGTAAGCTCCTCAGTGTCGCTCCATTTTTAATCGATGCAGTCCCTGACCTGTTCGCAAGAAATGAAAGGGTTGCGTCGATATTTGCAACGGATACTGGACAGGTTGCCGTCATCATGATCGGGGCCATCAATGTCGGCTCGATCGAAACGGTCTGGGCCGGTGAAATAACCCCCCCACAAGGCCTGAAGGTGACCTCTAAACTCTATCCGGACAAGGACGCCATCAACCTGGAAAAAGGTGAAGAAATGGGACGTTTCAACATGGGCTCCACTGTGATTATCCTGTTTGAGAAAGACAGGATCGACTGGACAAACAACCTGCACTGTAACGACAAAATAAAAATGGGGCAGCCCATCGGTATGGCAAGACAGTAAAAAGAACGCTCACGCAGTACGCACATCCTCGTATGTAGACGTGAACAGAATTTCCTGTAACTGGCGAAAATCACTCATCTGAAAATCCCTGAACTCCAGCCCGTAACCCTGGGGCGTGACATAGGCAACCCTGGTCTGGAAGCTGATATACCTTTCCATACCCTTATGTTCAAGCATAATGACCTCAACGTGGGCATCCCGGGGGATCAGGACATAATTCAGGTCGACAAACATGCCGCCGATACCCATATCACTTGTCTGGGCATAATAGGTGCGATTGTGAAAAATAATTTTGACGTCGGTCTTGATTTCCCTGCGGACGCTCCAGCGTCTTTCCGTCTGCATTGATCTGTTCATTGGTGAATCCCTCACGCATTGATGTAATCACTAGTGTAGCCCAAAATCCGGAAAGGTTAAGTGACCAGCGTCACGCCGGACTTCAGTCTGCCCTTTTTTTATATTACGATGTTATGCGCGATTAAACGAAAAGGCAAGTACTTCATTAATTTCAGATTTTCTGGCTGCAATCATCACCAGCCGGTCAAACCCCATGGCAACACCGGCACATTCGCACATGCCATGACTCAGGGCATCGATCAGATTTTGATCCGGGGTAACCTCGACCTGGCCATTCCGGTCACGCTTGTGAATATCATCCATGAAACGTCGCGATTGCTCGGCACCATCCGTTAGCTCTGTGAATCCGTTTGCCAGTTCGATGCCTTGCCCATAGAGTTCAAACCGCTCGGCAACGGGGGGATCTCCTGCCCTTATTCTTGCCAGCGATGCCCGCGAGGACGGGTAGTCATGGATGAACAAAAAAGGTACATCGATCAGTGCCGGCTCGATAATATGGGTCTGAATCAAGTCCAGCAATGTATCCCGATTCAGACCGGTAACGGAACCATGAAAGGTGATATTGCGGCTTGCCATGTACGTGGACAGTTCTTCAGGTTCAGACCGGAACGGGTCGAGGCCGGCATACTTTTCGAATAATTCCTGGTACGTCAGTTTTCTTATCGGCTCACCCCCGGACAGCAGGCCAAGTTCTACCAGCAAGTCGCCGATTTCCTGCATCAACTGGTGGTAATCATAACCCTGCCGATACCACTCAAGCATGGTGAACTCAGGGTTATGCATGCGTCCAAGCTCGCCATCACGAAAAGATTTGCATATCTGGTAGATAGACCCGCTGCCTGCGGCCAGTAAACGCTTCATGGCAAACTCGGGAGAGGTTTGCAGATACAACTTTTTCTTGCCACCGGGGCCGTTATATTGACTGGTCAGACTTTCAATATAACAATCAGGATTGCCGGCCGCCGACAGGACGGGCGTTTCAACCTCAAGGACCTTCCTTTTTTTGAAAAATGCCCTTGTCCTCGCCAGTAACTCCGCTCTTGTTTGCAGGACGGATAAATCTGCCCCGGGCCGCCAGTATTGGTTGGTATCCGTAGTCAGGACTCTTTTACGCGTGACACGTATTCACCACTACGTGTATCGACCTTGAGGACTTCTCCGATATGGATGAACAGGGGCACCCGGACTACCGCCCCCGTTTCCAGGGTCGCCGGCTTGCCTCCACCACCTGATGTATCCCCCTTCAGACCCGGGTCGGTCTCTACCACGGCCAGCTCAACAAAATTAGGAGGGGTTACCGACAGGGGCGCACCATTCCATAAGGTCACCTCACAGGTATCCTGTTCTTTAAGCCATTTTTTCGCATCACCTATGGCGTCGGCGCTGGCTGCATGCTGCTCAAAGCTTTCAGTGTCCATAAAATGCCAGAATTCTCCATCGTTATAGAGGTACTGCATGCCAGTCTCCATTACATCCGCGGCCTCAACGGACTCACCTGACTTGAATGTCCGGTCAATAACCCGACCGGTCTTCAAATTCCTGACCTTGACCCTGTTAAAGGCTTGCCCCTTTCCAGGCTTGACAATATCATTCTCGACAATGACATAGGGGTCATTGTCGAGAATGATCTTCAACCCGCCCCTGAATTCAGGCGTACTGTATGACCCCATGCTAACCTACCTGCCCTGTAACTGATATTCTCTGACTGCTTATGATAACCCAAACAGAAAAAATACGTCAGACCCCGACATGGCAAAAAGAACTGGCCCTGTGCATTAACAATATCGACGAATTATTATCGATCATTGGGCTTGATGCCAGTCGGCTGGAAATCAGCAAAACTGCCGAAAAACAGTTCTCATTAAAAATTCCAGCTGGATATGTATACCGGATAAAAAAATCCGATCCACAAGATCCGTTGCTCCGCCAAATCCTCCCGGTCATGGATGAGACGATCGTGACCTGTGGTTATGTAAATGATCCCGTTAATGACTCGGCTTCCACGGTGGCGCAAGGTCTGTTGAAAAAATATGACGGCCGGGTGCTGCTGCTGGCCACCGCTGCCTGTGCCATCCATTGCCGCTACTGCTTCAGACGGCATTTCCCCTATGCAGATGCCACTGCCCGGACAGACTGGCTCGATACCCTGGAATACCTGCGATGTCATGCAGATATTCATGAACTGATACTCAGTGGGGGGGATCCGTTGACCTTGAGCGATACCCGACTGTCAGGGCTGGTAGAAGAGATTGCTGCCATTCCACACATCACCACGCTCAGGATACACAGCCGATTACCCGTTGTATTGCCTGAAAGGGTTTGTGAGGAACTCCTGATGTGGGTACAAAAAACCCGGCTGAAGGTTGTATTCGTTATCCACTGCAACCATGCACAGGAAATTGATTCTTTAGTGGGCCAGGCCCTGCAAAACCTGGCAGCATCCGGTGTCACCCTTCTGAATCAGTCTGTATTACTGAAGGGTGTGAATGATTCAGCAGATGCCCTCGTCTCCCTGAGTCAAAAACTGTTCAAATATGGCGTACTCCCCTACTACCTCCACACCCTTGACCCGGTATCCGGGGCCGCCCATTTCGACGTTGACGACAACAACGCCCGACAGCTTGTATCCGATTTGCAGGCCAGGCTGCCTGGCTACCTCGTACCCCGCCTGGTAAGAGAGATGGCAGGAAAACCCTCAAAAATTCCGGTTATTTGATAAACGGTTGTTTTCAACTGAAAAATTATTATCCGTAAACTGGCAAAATCCACCTTTTCGGTGTAATGTTTATAAAATGGTATAATTAAAAACCTTTTAGAACAGACAGTTATACGGAGCTGATTTTTGTGGCCAATATGCCCGACCGGTCAAATTTCCATATCCCGGAACAGAAAAAAGAAAAAAGCTGGTTTGACCTCCGACCCAGACAGATCAGCGCCTGGGCCCAGTCATTACCACTCGGGGATAGTGAAGAGACAACAAAACAATTTTTTTCTGTATTGTCATACATCAACCGTATAGATATATCTGCGTCTGCCCGTCTGAAGGCCATGGAGGCCCTGCATCCTACCTACCGGTTATGTATTACATCGCAAAAACAGAACTATACCGGACAATCATTCCCGCTCGGCAAACGTGCCATCAAGTATGTCGATCGCGTCATCGCCCTGTATTCAGAACAGGCCAACGCATACAAGATAGCCAGCCTCGGTTTACTCAAACGTGATCGCTTTTATGACAAAAAATCACTCGCCTGCTCCCTGTATATGGCCATGGATACACTCAGTGAAATACTCCTGACTCATTACCAGATCTACGCACCGGAACCCCCCGTTTTATGGAGTGAGATACACACCATCTACTGCATGGCAGAACAAAAGGGTATTCATACACTGACGATCAAACACCCGTTATTGAAGCAGGTGTCAACCATCGAAAAAAAATACAAACAAACGCTGTTGCTGTCCCTGTCCAACCCCTATCACCTGGCCAAAAATGAAGTAGAGAAGGTACACCGTTACCTTGAGGAACTGGCAGACTCGGCGCAGGTTCTTAACCCGGTTGAGGTTGAATCCGGTGAAGCCAGTTTTGTCGTTTGCTTGAATCAGGACAAGCCACCCATTCAGCTTGGCATGATCAGGACACTTGAAAACTATGTCTGCCGATTTCTGGATACCACTGACCTGGTACAACAGCTCAGGTATCGACTGTCACAGGCACAGGAAGACCCCTCTCTGGCAAATGAATCCGCTATATACCAACGATTGTTAACGGCCTGGGATTCACGCAGAAAAAGAAGCTTTTCGAGATCCCCCGGCAATGACGGGATTGATGTCAGCATGGGTCTTAACGGCACGCACTTCATCATTGATGAAAACAGTGCCCAGGGGGAAGAAGAGGGTGAAAATCCGGTCGCCGAAACTGAAGATAATTCATTTATTGATGATTCAAAAAATCCTCTGGAGGTTAACCATACAACATTCAGTATTGAACCGATTGCAGGTGAAGCCAATGGTGAAACATACTGGAACAACGGCAATAATCCACACATTAACAACCTGACCTCACTCGCTGACGAGTATGATATTTCAACAATACCCAAACCTGCCTATCATTACCACCAATGGAAGACACTGAATATAGGTGCAGGGGGCTATTGCCTGTTATGGGATCACGATAAAAGCTCTAACGCGCAAATTGGTGAAATCGTAGGTATCAGGGAAACCGGCCACGGCAAGGACGTGGTATGGCGCATTGGCGTGGTTCGATGGATGCAATACCTGAGAACCCAGGGGCTGAAGCTCGGCATACAGATATTGTCACCGTCAGCTACGGCCATGCAGGCCAAATTGATGAAAGGACGCACCAGTAAAAAGAAGGAATACAGTTGTCTGGGCCTGCCCGAGATAAATGCAGTGAACCAGCCGGCCTCTCTGCTGACACCGTCCCTGCATTACAAGGTAGGGGATGCCCTTATCCTGAATGACGGTGGAAAAATGGTTAACGTACAGCTAACACGCCTGATTGAGTACTCAGGTAATTTTTCGAGATTCCAGTTTGCACCATTGAATGCCCGTGAAAACAAGGAATTCGAGATGGAAATAAACCGCAATACCGATGAGTGGATAAAACTGAAATAACGGCTTATCTGTTACTTGCAAGACCCCCACGGCATCACTCCCTGAACCGCAAACAAACCCTCAAAATACCGCCTGCTCTACGGGTGGGATCTGATTGCCATGTGTCCCGCTGACCCCAGCTGGCTAGTAAACACAATTAAACAGCGATGGATAAATAATATTGCCACCACCCGATAACGTGCCATTGATTAACTCCATGACGGTAACAAGGTCATCAGAAACGGCCAGGTTCGTTTCAAGACCCAGCTTTGAAGCCGATTTGAAACCGAAACGTTGGTAAAATTCAGGATGCCCGACGACGACAATGGCCTTATGTCCCAGGGTTCGGGCTTTATCGATGGCCGCCTTCACCAGCTCCGAACCGATCCCCCGATGCGATTGGGACGGAACAACGGCCATGGGCGCCAGTGCCAGAATATCCAGCCCTTCCTTTTCCTTGCCCTTCAATAAACGGACCCGGGTAAGCAAAACATGCCCTACAATTCGGCCATTAAATTCTGCAACCAGCGAAAGATCGGCAATAAATCCTGATGATGCCCTCAGCGAGTCAATCAAACCAACCTCATCATCACCCTCGAATGCACTCAAGTGGACGACGTCAATCGCCCTGATATCCTCTGGATTTTCCTGCCGAACCTGAATTGTAGACATAAAATACTCCTGATAAGAATGTATAACAAATCGCTGTTGTCCCGTTAACCCATGACGAATGTAGCTAAAATGTAAGCAGTAAGTGCGATTTTGGCTAACCCGCAATCCGGACATGAAACCGGCAAACCTGATCAAGACACGCAAAACATGCCATCCATGGCGGCTCGGCTGCCGCATCCGTGCGGCAGACGGTCTTGATCAGGCTTACCGATTCCATGTCCTTACATTGATATGTGCTTCATAAAGTTAACGGGACAGCAATGATAACAAATAATTAAATTTTCTACCTGTCACTAGTGATCTAACGAACTTGTTAGATCTCTAGATTAGTGCGCCTTCCCGAATCGTGCAAGTTATCTCCACAATAATGTCCATTCGGACAAATGGATTTCCCATGATGGAGATGTGCCATTTTTTCTTCAATGTTACGTAATTTTGATATCCAATCGATATACTCTAGAATCGGGTTATAAGACTGATTAAATCGGATAAAACTTCTTCATTATTTGAGCAAACACTGTAAAATAAACTAAAACGACAGTCCAGGGCTGGTGCGTTACAGTCAGGGCTGAGATAATAAAAACAGGATTTATTCTATGAGGCCCGGGGAATAATACCAAAGGATATCCATCAGTATGGAGCAGAATGTTCCCGGCTTGATAAGGACATCGATCATGAATAAAGGACAATCATTCACACCAGGGAGAATATCGGGTGGCTGACAATAAAACACTCAGACTGATTATTGTTGACAATTCGCTGAATAAAGCGGAGGAAATTGTCAGCATACTGAAAAATGCCGGTATAGCCGTTCGCATGCAATATGTAGAGGACATTGTAGACCTCGAAGAAACCATGTCTCCCGACTCGCATGATCTGATCTTCTGCACAATTACATCAGAGGTGCCTACTCTGATAGAAACAATCGAAACAGCCAATAAAATAGATCCTGGTATCAGTATAATCGCAGTACACGATGAAAGTGACAATGAATACAGGCAGGAAGCCCTCATGGCAGGGGCCAGGGACCTGGTCTCAAGGGATAACCCCAATCATTTTCAACTGGTCACCAAACGTGAAGCAGATTTTGTCTCTCTGAAAAGACGATTCAAGGCCTGCAATAATTCCCTGCGGGAATCTGAAAAAAGGTGCCATATCCTTCTCGACAGTTCGCGAGATGCCATTACCTACGTACACGAAGGCATGCATATCCATGCCAACCAGGTTTACCTGGATACATTCGGTTTCCCCAATGCGGAGGAAATCGAGGGAACACCTATTATGGATATGGTCACAGAAAAAGACCATGAAAAACTGAAGAAATATATTCGCATGTACAGCAAGGGTGAAACCAGGACACGCGCACTTGATGTCACCGGCAAAAAACTGAGTGGCAAGGTTTTCCGTGCACAGATGGAATTTTCACCGGCCAGCATCGAGGGTGAACCTTGCACGCAAATCATTATCCGCGACCAGTCACTTAACAAGGAACTGGAAAGAAAGCTGAAATTCCTGAGCAAAAAAGATATTCAGACAGAACTCTATAACCGCCAGTATTTCCTCGAAATACTGGAAGAAACCGTGCGCCTTGCCCATGAAGACAGGAACAGTCGTTCGCTGCTTTATATAGAGCCCGATAACTGCAAGTTTATTAAAGAAACGGTAGGTATTTCGGGGATCGACACTGTACTGACTGATATTGCAAATATTTTAAGACAAATCCTTGGTGAAGATGTTGTTGCGGCACGTTTCAGTGATAATTCATTCACCATACTGAGTGACATCAGTGATACCAACGAATTGATGACGCTTGCCGATAAAGTCAGGTCTGCAGTAGAAACACACATATCCGAAGTGGATGGTCATTCCATCACCTGCACATGCAGCATAGGCGCATCCCAGTTTGGTGCAAACTGCAAGGATGCCCACGATGTCATCTCACAGGCTGACCTTGCATGTGAACTTGCAAGGGGTGAAGGGGGAAACTGTGTTCATTTGCACAACCCGGTCGCAGATGAAAAGGCCAGCCGTGAACGCGATATCCACTGGACCAAAACAATCGAACTTGCCCTGAATCAAAATCTTTTTTCACTGGTCTACCAACCCATCGCAAGCCTGCATGGAGAAACTGCAGAAAGATATGAAGTCCTGCTGCGAATGACCGATGAAGATGAACATACCATACCCCCTTCCAAGTTTATTCCTGCTGCCAAGGAACATGGCATGAGTGTTGCCGTGGATAGATGGGTCATTGTCCATGCTATAAAGGTTCTGCGTGAGAGACTGAGAACAGGCAGGGACACTATCCTGTTTATTAAAGTATCACCTGAAACACTGGTCGATACGGATATGCCTGGCTGGATAAAAGAAGTCATTAAAAAATCCAGGATTGATGCCAGAAAACTGGTATTTGAAGCGCATGAGAATGATGTTAACAGTGTTTTGCGTGGTGCAAAGGGCTTCGCTGCAGAACTGGAGAAACTCAAATGCAGTTTTTGCCTGGAACACTTTGGCACCGGCCCAAATTCGATCCAGGTGCTTAAACATGTCAATGCCAAATATATTAAAATAGACGGTTCTTTTATGAGAAACCTGGCCAGTAATCAGGAGAACCAGGCAATGGTTAAATCCATGACTGAACTTGCTCAATCCATGAAAACATCAACCATCGCAGAATTTGTTGAAGATGCAAGCAGCCTGGCCGTCCTCTGGCAGTGTGGCATCAACTACATTCAGGGCAATTTCCTGCAGCAACCCCAGGAAATCATGGATTATGATTTCGAAGGTGATGGGGACTGAGATCCGGGACACCGGATCGGCATGCACAACTTCAGCGGTGTTGCTACTCGTCCAGCCTATGTGAGATCAGGCCATCTGCCAGCTTGGGTTCAAACCAGGTTGACTTGGGTGGCATCACTTCATTGGTATCCGCCACGGCCATTAAATCAGACAGACTGGTTGGATACATTGAGAAGGCCACGGCCATTTCGCCGCTATCAACCCTTTTTTCGAGTTCTTTCAGCCCACGAATACCGCCTACAAAATCAATCCGCTTGTCCCGCCTGGGATCATCAATTCCCAACACCGGAGCAATAAGGTTATTGGCAAGCAGACTGACATCCAGCCGCGCTACCGGATCATCGGCAGGAACCTTGTCTGCATGGATGTCCAGGCTATACCAGATACCTTGCATGTACATGCCAAACTGCCCCGCACCGGATGGCTTTACCGGTTTGTCTGATTCCGAAATGTCAAACGACTCGGCCACGCTTCTGATAAATTCCTCAGACTCCAATCCGTTCAAATCCCTGACCACCCTGTTGTAATCAAGAATATTCATCTGGTTATCCGGAAAAATAACCGACAGAAAATAATTATAGGATTCATCTCCGCTATGCCCGGGATTCGATTGCTTGCGCATCGCTGCTACCCGGGAGGCCGCTGCCGAGCGGTGGTGGCCATCGGCAATATACAGACAGTTCATGTCATCAAAGAGCCGGGTTAACCCGGCAATCCGGGTGCTGTCACGGATAACCCAGAGACTATGCCTGACACCGTCATCTGCGGTCAGATCATATTCAGGGGTATCTTCTGTCACTGCCCTGATAATGTCATCAATTTCAGACTGGTGACGGTAGGTTAAAAATACCGGCCCGGTTTGCGTGTCCAGGGCATCGATTTGCCTGACTCGGTCGTTCTCCTTTTCGGGGCGTGTGA
The DNA here is from genome assembly GCA_011052215.1 of Gammaproteobacteria bacterium. Taxonomy (GTDB): domain Bacteria; phylum Pseudomonadota; class Gammaproteobacteria; order JAADHQ01; family JAADHQ01; genus JAADHQ01. The sequence goes on along the minus strand of DRJK01000146.1, from coordinate 2,792 downwards.
ATTCATGTTTACGAATCCTGTTGGTATCATAGTCAGCGACATTGGCTACCGCCACAAGACCTGTCTGCTCATGCTTGCCCATTATTAACCGGTATGCGTAATAACATGGCTGGTCATCCTGAAACAAAATGCCATCTTTAATCAACCGCATCAAATTCCTGGCACCTTTTTGATACACCTGGTCATCAAACGGGTCCGTTCCTTCAGGCAAATCAATTTCAGGCTTTGAAATATGCAGAAAGCTGGATGGATGCCCATCTGCCCTGATGCGTGCTTCTGCTGTATTCAAGACGTCATAAGGTGGTGCAACGACATCTGTTGCGTGTTTCTTTGCGGGTCTTAATCCCTTCAGTGGACGTATCAAGGTCATCATCTGTCCTTTAATGCTGGCAATAAAATTGGGGGGGTATTGTAGCGACAAAAACCGTGACTTGCACGAACCTGTCATTTTAACTGATTATTACTTTATTATCATAAGGATATGCCACATACCAGGCCGGTCACATTGACCCAAACCTCACCAGAGTCGTGCAACAGTGTACATCACTCATTAACAGACATGCCTTGTTATTGTTTTTCATGTAATTATCAAGCTCACCGTCCGAATGGATCGCATTGACCCAGAATAATTTTAATATGGTAAAATTGATATAATATCCAATTGCTTCAAATATCCGGAAATATGTCAGATACACAGAAAAAACAGGGTATAGGTCAAAACCTGTATCAACAAAAGGAAGACATGTCATCAGGGAACGGGGTCACCCATCGAATTCGAGGCCTGTTCCCGGCAGTTATCCCCATCTCTATAAAACTGGCCATTGCGATCGGTATTTTACTCACTATTGCCATGACATTACTCGGTGCCATCATCATCAGTAACCAGACCCAGTTACTGAATCGACAAATACATTCGACCGGTCGCACTGTTGTCCATCAAATGGCTGAATCATCCAAGGAACTCCTGCTGGCCAACGATGTACTGCAACTGGAAATTCTGGCTTACAATCTGGCTACCTCTGAAAATATTCTGGGCACAGCGATCTATTCCACTGATTTAAAATTATTGGCCAGCTCGGGACAAAACCCGTTTGAGCCCTATGCCCCGTTCGAAGGCACAAAAAAAGAATACCTGAATGGCAGCGCCAGAACACTCGAGTGGAGATGGCCTCACTCGCCAAAAGGTAATCTGGATGCGATCTCGTTTATTGCACCCGTCAGATTCAAGGATGTGACGGCAGGTCATGTGCTAATCAGCTACAGCAGAACTTCCATGAACCAGTCGATCAGAGATGCCGTCCGTTCCATCATTACGGTAACCACCTTGCTGATCATTATTGGTATTGGCGTCTCGTATATCCTCGGAAGAAGACTGACACGACCCATTCAACACCTGCTTGATGCGAGCCGCGCCATTGGTGAAGGACAATATGATTACCGAATTCAGGGAAAAAGGAATGATGAAATTGGTTATCTGATGAATTCATTAAACAGTATGGCTCAAGGTTTACTCCAGAAGGAACAGGTGGAGGCTGAATTCAACAGACACGTTTCACCCAATATAGCCAGGAAGATCCTGGAAAATCTGGACAATGTGAAACTCGGTGGTACGCATGTTTTTTCAACAGTCATGTTTATTGATATTGTCGGTTTTACAGCAAAATCAGAAACCATGACGCCACAGGCAGTTGCCGAACTGCTGAATGAATTTTACGCTTATATCACCCATAGCGTTCACCTCTACAAGGGTACCATAGACAAGTATATCGGCGACTGTGCGATGATTATTTTTGGTGTGCCTGAGCCTGATGAGGATCATGTATTCCACGCGATTTCCTATGCCGTATTCCTGCAACACATGGCTGAACAAGTTAATAATATCAGGATATCCAAAGGTAAATTCCCGGTTCATTACCGTATCGGGGTAAACTGCGGAGAGATGCTTGCGGGGAATATGGGGTCGTCTACACGTATGCAATATACGGTCGTCGGCGACAGCGTTAATCTCGCTTCGCGTCTCGCTTCAATTGCCAACACCGACCAGATCATGATCACCGAAGAAACCTTTATGATTCCCAATATCAAAAACCGGGTGCTCGCCGAAAGATATCAGTCATTGCATGTCAGGGGAAAATCAAAACCTGTCAGCACCTACCTCGTCCACGATATTCTCGGGGCTGAGCAGGCTAAAATGGAACAGACCATCGACAGGCTTCTGGATTCCATGGAAAAAGAATAACGATGAAAATGATCCCGCTATTGCTGGTATTATTTTTATCAGTGCTGTTTACCGGCTGCATTAAATTACCTGGAGTCAAACAACCCAGCCTGCAGGAGATAGATAATTGGGTTGCCAGTAAACAGTATGGAAAGGCGCTGAATGCCCTCAAAACAAGACAGCAAAAACAGGGCAGCCCCGGTCTGGAAGACAAAATAATGTTTATTGAAAATATTGCATCTTCATTTGACCGTAATCAAAGCAAGCTGGTTAATGCGCTCATTGACCAGCATCATCTCCTCGAAGCCCGGAAAAAGCTGAATACTGCATTGGCATCGAATCCAGAAGGCAAACAGCTGAACGAAGTCCGTGAGCGCCTTAATGACATCCAAAGGACAAAAATCAGTCGCTTGCAGGCACAACAATTACTATCCAAGGCCGAGTGGTTACTCAGGGCAAGGGCAATCCAGAAGTCATTAACTGCCATCAAGCCGGATGACGCAAACGGCGAAGATAATTCAAATATCATCGCCACTCAAATTCAGAATACAGCCGGGGAACTGTACCACCTGGG